>DATHSR010000221.1:0-11254 GCA_035464035.1 Desulfotignum sp.
GCGGTATACCGACGACGCCACCATGGATGTGGTGGAAATGGTGCTGGGCGGCAAAGTGAACAAGGATATCGTGGCCCGGATCAACCAGGAGGGCGGCAGGGCCGTTGGTCTGACCGGCAAGGACGGCCGCCTGATCCTGGCGGAGAAAATGAAGATCTATGTTCAGGACGACCGGGAAAAACCACCGGAGATCATCGATCCGGGCATGGTGGGCAATGTGGTGGCCGTGGATCCCCATATCATCCACACCTTGACGGCCCAGGGGTTCATACCCATCATCGCGCCGGTGGGCATCGGTGAAAAAGGGGAAACCTACAATATCAACGCCGATGTGGTGGCCTCCCGGATTGCGGCGTCCCTGGGGGCGGAGCGGCTGATCCTGCTGACCGATGTGGACGGGGTCCTGGATGCGGACAGCCAGCTGGTATCCTCCATCCATGATCAGCGCATCCACCGGATGATCCAGGACGGTGAAATCAAGGGCGGCATGATTCCCAAGGTGGAATGCGCCCTGGACGCCCTGAGAAGCGGGGTGAAAAAAGCCCATATCATCAACGGGAAAATTTCCCATGCCGTGCTCCTGGAGCTGTTTACAGATTCAGGCATCGGCACCCAGGTGTTTGCAGACTGACAAGTATCCAACCCAATTCATGTAACAAGAGGATCATTATGGATGTCCAGGAAAAAACCAATACTTTTGTCTGCCGGACCTATGCGCGCCAGGGGAAGGCGTTTGTCAGCGGGAACGGCATGTATCTCACCGATGAGGACGGGCAGGTGTTCACCGATTTTCTGGCCGGCATTGCCGTGTGCAGCCTGGGCCACTGCCACCCGGAAGTGACGGCGGCCATCCGGGATCAGGCCGGCCGGCTGGTCCATGTGTCCAACCTGTTCTACACCCGGCCCCAGGCCGACCTGGCCCAGGCTTTGGTGGAAAAAAGTTTTGCTTCCCGGGTGTTTTTCGGCAATTCCGGGGCGGAAGCCAATGAGGCGGCCATCAAGCTGGCCCGGCGGTATTTCCAGAGCCGGGGCGACACCGGCCGGTACCGGATCATCACCATGACCGGGTCGTTTCACGGCCGGACCATGGCCACATTGACGGCCACCGGCCAGGACAAGGTCAAGCAGGGGTTTTATCCGCTGCTGGAAGGGTTTTCCCATGTGCCATTCAATGACCTGGAGGCCCTGGAGGCGGCATGGGATGATACCGTGTGCGCGGTGATGATGGAGCCCATCCAGGGGGAGGGCGGGGTGATCCCGGCGGATCCCGGGTATCTGGCAGCGGTGAGGGAACGGTGCGACCGCTCCGGCACCCTGCTGATCTTTGATGAGATCCAGACCGGCATGGGCCGGTGCGGCACCCTGTTCGCCCATCAGGAATATGGCGTGACCCCGGATATCATGACCCTGGCCAAGGCCCTGGGCAACGGGGTTCCCATCGGCGCCATGCTGGCCACTGAAACAGCGGCCGCAGGATTTGAGCCGGGCAGCCACGGCTCCACCTTCGGGGGAACACCCCTGGCCACGGCCGCCGGTCTCAAGGTTGTTGAACTGATTTCAGAACCCGGATTTCTGGAGCGGGTGCGGGAAACCGGCGCATATTTCCAGGAGCAGCTCAGGGGATTGCAGGCCCGCCATGCACGCATCAGGGATGTCCGGGGCAAAGGACTGCTGATAGGCATGGAAATCGACGAAGGGGCCGCCGCTGTGGTGGAAAATTGTTTTAAAAAAGGGTTTATTATCAATGCAATTCAGGATAAGGTTTTACGGTTTGCACCCCCGTTGATTGTGGAACCCCCGGACATTGACCGGCTGGTGTCCCTGCTGGACACCCTGCTGTAAAAAGGAGACGTTTGGTTTGAAAAAAGACCTGTTGACCCTGCGGGACCTGGATAAAGCGGATTTCGAACATCTGTTTGACCGGGCGCTGCAGCTCAAGAAACGCTATGCCAGAGGCATTCAGGACCGGATACTCACCGGCAGGAGCCTGGGCCTGATTTTTGACAAGAAATCCACCCGGACCCGTATCGCCTTTGAAACCGCCATGATCCAGCTGGGGGGACACCCCATCTACATGAGCACCCAGGATACCCAGATTTCAAGAAACGAGCCGGCAAAGGACACGGCCCGGGTGCTGTCCCGGTACATCGACTGCCTGGCCATGCGTACCTTTGACCATGCCCTGGTGGAAGAGTTTGCCGCAGCCTCGTCCATCCCGGTGATCAACGCCCTGACCGATTCCTTCCACCCCTGCCAGATCCTGAGTGACATTTTGACCATCATCGAGCACAAGGGCGGATACCGGGATGTGAAGATCGCCTGGGTGGGGGACGGCAACAATGTGGCCAACTCCTGGATCAACGCCGCCAGTGTGCTGGGGCTTCACCTGACCGCTGCCTGTCCGGAGGATCACATGATCCGGCCGGATATCATCCGGGCGGCCGGGGCCGACACCTTGGATCATATCCGGTTCACCACCGACCCCATAGAGGCGGTGAAGAATGCGGATGTGGTCTACACCGATGTCTGGGCCAGCATGGGAGAGGAAGCAGAGCTGGAAAAACGGCTGGCCGCGTTTGAAGGGTTTCAGGTGAACAAGGCGCTTCTGGCCCATGCCGCACCCGATGTGCTGGTGATGCACTGTCTGCCGGCCCACCGGGGAGAAGAGATCTCCGAAGAGGTGCTGGAGGCGGCCGGAGCGGCCTTCTGGGACCAGGCGGAAAACAAGCGGCACATGCACAAGGCGATTCTGGAAAAACTGATCCTGGGATGACCCTGCACCGGGAATCATCAGGTGTCTGACAGGATAACAAAATGATTGAAACTGGAACGTACCGATGAGCGATAAATTATGGGGAGGCCGGTTTTCTGAACCCACCGATGCCCTGGTGGAAAAATTCAATGCCTCCATCGATGTGGACAAGCGCCTGTATGCCAGTGACATCGAAGGCAGCATGGCCCACCTGAAAATGATGGCCAGGCAGCAGATCATCACCCAGGATGAAGCGGACAAACTGACAGCCGGGCTGGAACGGGTCAGGGCCAGAATCGAGAACTGTGAGATGGACTTTTCCCATTCCCTGGAAGATATCCACATGCATGTGGAAGACGCCCTGGGAAAAGAGTGCGGGGACCTGGCCAAAAAACTGCACACCGGCCGGAGCCGCAACGACCAGGTGGCCCTGGATATCCGCATTTTTCTGAAAGCCGAGACCCGTCAGATCATGGACCGGGTCACCCGGTTTCAGCAGGCCCTGGTGGCCCTGGCCGGAACCCATCTGGAAGTGGTCATGCCCGGGTATACCCACCTGCAGCGGGCCCAGCCCGTGCTGTTTGCCCACCACCTCATGGCATATTATGAGATGTTCAAACGGGACAAGGAGCGGTTTGCCGATGCGTACAAACGCATGGATGCCATGCCCCTGGGAACCGCGGCCCTGGCCGGCACCACCTATCCGGTGGACCGGGAGTTCACCCGCCAGGTGCTCGGGTTTGAACGGCTGTGTGAGAACAGCATGGATGCGGTATCTGACCGGGATTTCATCATGGAGTTCATCGCCCATGCCGGCATCTGCATGATCCATCTGTCAAGGTTGTCTGAAGAACTGATCCTGTGGTCCTCTTCTGAATTCGGGTTCATCACCATCTCCGATGCCTTTACCACCGGGTCCAGCATCATGCCCCAGAAGAAAAACCCGGATGTGGCCGAACTGGTCCGGGGCAAGACCGGCCGGGTGGTGGGCAACCTGGTGGCCATTCTCACCACCATGAAGTCGCTGCCCATGGCCTACAACAAGGACATGCAGGAGGACAAGGAGCCGTTGTTCGATACCGTGGACACCCTGTCCATCTGCCTGGAGGTCTATACCCGGATGCTGCCGCACATTACAGTGCATGAAGACCGGATGCGCACCGCCTGCGGCCGGGGATTTTTAAATGCCACCGATCTTGCCGATTATCTGGTGAACAAAGGCATGCCCTTCCGCCAGGCCCATGCCGTGGCCGGAAAGGCCGTGGCTCTGGCCATCCGTGAAAGAAAAGAGCTGGACGACCTGTCCCTGGAACAATTTGCGACCCTCAGTGACCTGGTGGCCGAGGATGTCTATGAATTCATCGGCCTGGACCAGGTGGTGGCCAGAAGAAGATCCGCTGGCGGCACCGGATTTGACAATGTGCGGGCAGCCGTTGAAAAGGCCCGGCAGGAGCTGGCCGCATGATGGGCCGTGGGGTTCCCCGGTATTTTGGCCTGGTGATGGTCCTCAGCCTGCTGCTGGGGGTTGCCGCTGTATCCGGGTGCGGCAAGAAAGGCCCGCCCCGGACACCGGAAAAACCCGGGCAGGCAGTGGCGGCCCCGGAGGAGTTAACGGCCCGGATCTCCGGCAGCGAGCTGACCCTGACCTGGACCCATGCTGTGGACCCGAAAAACGCGAACCTGGCGCCCCGGTTTTTTGAAGTGTCCATGGCGGTTGCGCCGGACTGCCAGGGATGCCCGTTCATTTTCAGGCCGGCCGGGCAGACGTCCATGCCCGGCACCGTGTTCCAGATGACGCTGGACGGCACCGGGCCCTGGTATTTCAGGGTTCAGGCGGTGGCGGACCATGATGTCCGGTCCGAGTATTCCAAAACCGTTGTGGTGGAGGAACCGTGACGCAGTTTTCATCCACCGCTTTTTTGAGTCTGGGCTCCAACAAGGGCGACAAGCCGGCCAATCTGCACCTGGCCATTGCGTGCCTGGACACCCATGAACAGATCCGGGTGGTGGCGGTATCCAGGTTTTACAAGACCCAGCCCCAGAATTTTGTGGATCAGGACTGGTTTGTGAACGCAGCCGTAAAGATAAGGTGCCGGACATCGGATCCCCTGGTGCTGCTGGGCCAGCTCAAGCAGATTGAATCCTGCATGGACCGGCAGGGAAAACCGTTCCGGTTCGGTCCCAGGAAAATCGATCTGGACATCATTTTTTTTGATGACAGGATCATGAAAACACCGGAAATCGAGATCCCCCATCCCCGGATGCACGAAAGGCATTTTGTTTTAAGGCCCATGTGTGATATAGAACCTTCAGCAGTTCATCCCGTGCTCGGCCTGACCACGCAAGAGCTGTTCAAAAATATTGAAACACAGCAGAACCAGGCGGTCATTCCCCTGGATGAGGAGGAAACAGGTGAAATTTTTTATTGATACAGCCAATATCGACCAGATCATGGATGCCAACAGCATGGGCATGGTGGACGGGGTTACCACCAACCCGTCCCTGATTGCCAAAGAGGAGGGGGAGTTCAAGGAGATTGTCGCCCGGATCTGCAAGGAGGTGGAAGGCCCGGTGAGCGCCGAAGTCATCAGCCTGGACTATGCCGGCATGGTGTCCGAAGCCAGGGACCTGGCAAAAATAGCCGGCAACATTGTGGTGAAGATCCCCATGACCGTGGACGGGCTCAAGGCGGTCAAGACCCTGACCGGCGAAGGCATCAAAACCAATGTCACCCTGGTGTTCTCCCCGCTCCAGGCCCTGATGGCGGCCAAGGCCGGCGCCACCTATGTGTCCCCGTTTGTGGGACGGCTCGATGACCTGGCTGAAGAAGGCATGGAACTGGTCAACCAGATCGCCCAGATCTTTGCCAATTACGACTTTGAGACCGAGATCATCGTGGCCAGTGTCAGAAATCCGCTCCATGTGCTGGATTCAGCCCTGCTGGGGGCCGACATCGCCACCATCCCCTACGGGGTCCTCAAGAAACTGGCATCCCATCACATGACCGACAAGGGAATTGCCGCTTTTCTGGCGGACTGGAACAAGAAGAACGGATAAAAAAAGGCCGGGACCGCCAATTTCAGGTTGACAAAACCCGGCAAATCAAATAAAAATAACTTTTGTCTGACTGAGCGGGAATAACTCAGTGGTAGAGTGCGACCTTGCCAAGGTCGAAGTCGCGGGTTCAAATCCCGTTTCCCGCTCCAATCACGGCGGCTTGGCCAAGGGGTAAGGCAACGGCCTGCAAAGCCGATATCCCCGGTTCGAATCCGGGAGCCGCCTCCATAAGAAAATCAAGGGTCTGGAAGAAATTCCAGGCCCTTTGTTTTTGGAGCTTCCAATCCTGCTTCCAACCTGTTTTGTCTGATATTCAACCTTGCGGATGAGGCAGTACCCCATTATATGTCAGGGCCAGATAGTTGCAGATGGACAGGGGATCGTAAATAAATGCCTTGCCGGTGGTCATGCTTTTTTTAATACCGTCAAAGGAAACGGAATCATCCGGCAGCACAAGCACAGGAGACCCCTGGTTCTCTTCTCCCAGCTGTTCAATGATGTCAGGCCGGGGCCGTTGGAAATCCACATGGATGATATCCACCTGTTCCTTGATTTTCGGGTTGTAAATAAAAAATCCCTCTACAATACCGCAGTCCGGGCAGTAAAAGGGTCCTTGACCCGGCGCATCAAACCAGGTGTTGAGCATATAAAGGACGGGTTTGCTCATATGATGGTCTCCTTTTTTTCTGGCACTGCCGTTAAATCCAACAACCTGCAAATTTCGTTTCCATTGTTTTGATTTTTATACTGGGAAAACATAATTATTAATAAAATAATCAACTTTCCCTACTATGCAAGCCTTACACAGCTTAACAGGGAAAGTCCGGGGGTCTCATGGGCCTAAAAAACGAACATTGTCCTGCAAGCGGTCCCCGCAAATAAAACAGTTTGCAACCCTGGCAAAATCAAACTTTCAAATTGATGCAAAAATATACGGAAATCATGCTATATTTAATGACAACAGACCCGTATAATTGATTTGGCTGATTGAAGTGGAAAATTGTTTAGAACAAAGGAAGAATACGCATTGAACAAAAAAATTGCAGTTGGTTTGGTAACCTTGGTATTGTTAACCGGGTGCGCCGGGTCAGTTCCTGATCTGGGGATAAATAATGGAGAGTTGGCGCCGTGCCCGAAAACACCAAATTGTGTGAACAGTCAGGCGGATGGTGAAAAACATTATATTCAACCGATTCGTTATACAGGAACACAGGAAGATGCGCGAGCCCGTCTCTTGCAGATACTTGGTTCCCAACGGCGGGCAAAGATCTTGACGGCGCAGGAAAATTATATCCGGGCAGAGTTTACGTCAGCTTTGTTTCGATTTGTCGATGACGTGGAGTTTTACTTTCCGAAAGAGGCATCGGGCGGGACGGTGATCCACATCCGATCCGCATCCCGTATCGGATATTCCGACCTTGGGGCAAACCGAAAACGAATTGAGCGGATTCGAAGTGAATTCATTAAATAGCGGAACCGGGGTCATGCGGGTGGATGATGAAAAACAGCAGGTCAATCCCGGAGAGGATGCCATCTGGATACCAGAGAGATCTGCCCACAGTCTTGTGAACACTGGTACGGAACATTTAGTGGTTTTTGTGGTTGCTTGGTCATGGGAAAAGCATGTATTTTAACGTGACACATTCGGCTATCTACAACTGGAAAGGTTACGGAACCGCAAAAGAACAAAAAAATCCAACCCTGCTGGATTCGTTTTGTCATTTGATTATCGCTCAAGAGGTCACAACAGAAAACACCTGGATGCTTTTAATAGACCAGGGTGAAGACTCCGGAATATCGACAACCAACTGTATTGAATACATTATCCCCAGAATTTGTGAACAATTCACTTTGGGGATATCCAAACTGCGGGCTTTTGAAGTCTGGCCCCAGCACAAGGACGACCCGAACCTCAAATACACCGAAATTGTCATTTCAGGAGTAAAATCTGACGGCAGGGGCGACCGGATTCTTCAAAACTCCTGGAAGCCTGCAGACAAAAAAGATACCGTGATCCTGGAACAGCTCATTGAAACGGTGGGGGATAAAGTGATCCGGGAGGGAATACAATAATTTCCTCCAGTCAACCGGTAACGGTAGTGCAATTTAAAAAGCCTGGATCGGTTGTCCTGGATCTGGCCTGCGGCAGAGGGGATTACACCTGTCTGTTGACATACAGGTTCCTGTGTTAAAAACTTGCATTAGTTTACCCAAAAACTGTATAGAATTAGCAAACCATTACAAGAAATCTTTTTACAACAACCTGATAGAGGCGCGTGACCATGGCTGCCCGGTTAACAGATCTGATTCCGTTCCTGTTTGTATTTTTGTGGAGTACCGGATTTATTGCAGCCAAATATGCACTGCCCTATATTGAACCGTTTTATCTCCTGTTCACCCGATCAGCGATTACCGCTGCTGTTTTTCTTTTGTTATGCCTGGCTTTCCGGGTCCGGGCACTAACTCTCAGGCAAGCCAGACAACAGATGGTGGCAGGTTTTCTGATTCACGGTATCTATCTTGGCGGCGTGTTTGCCGCCATTAAGTGGGGGATGCCCGCCGGTATCACCGCGATGGTGGTTGGCGTGCAGCCGGTCCTGACCGCATTGCTCGGACGGTTAGCCCTGGGCGCAAAGCTGCGGGCGATCCAGTGGTTCGGACTGGCGCTGGGCCTGGGCGGAGTCACTCTGGTTTTGTGGAGCACCCATCAGCATGAGCATATGAATCTGAACGGTCCCTCAGTCATGGCTGCACTGGCTGCCCTTTTCGGTATATCCATCGGCACGATCTACCAAAAACGGGTGGGGCAGGGAATCAATCTGATTGCGGGATCCTTCTGGCAGTATATCGGCATGCTGCTCTTGATGGCGTTAATGGCTTGGTCATTTGAATCACGCACGGCTGTTTGGAGCGTGCAGCTGATCCTGGCTCTGGCATGGCTGGTGTTCGCCCTGTCGGTTACGGCAATCTTATTGCTGATGTATATGATCCGGGAGGGGGAGACCGCCAAAGTGGCCAGCTATTTTTATCTGGTCCCGCCGATGGCTGCTACTGAAGCCTGGGTCCTGTTTGGAGAATCACTGAGTATTCTATCCATGGCCGCCATTGCTGTGACCGTGGTCGGGGTCTATCTGGTTGTGAAAAAACCGAATCAGTAACGTGGAATCACACGCCACCATCAAAATTCAGGTGAATTTTACGGCCCCTGCATCTTGTGAATTCGATTGGTTTTGTGTTACAGCTGAGGTTGCTACTGTAATTTTGGTTAATGGCGCTCAATGCGCGTTCCCCATAGCGAGGTATTTGCAACCATGTCATTGTCTGAACCACCTGCCCAGCAGATCATATCGACTTTCGATGAGTTTGTGCGATGTGCAGATTATTCCTTAATGGATACCTTGAATGCCGATCCTGATGCCACCGGAGATGGTGATGATCACCGTGCCCGACAGGTTTTTTCCGGTCACTTCGTACCGGTGACTCCCACGCCGCTGCCAGACCCGGAATATGTCACCCACAGCCGCACTTTTTTTCATGAACTCGGGTTGAGCGACGAGCTGGTAAATGATGCAGAATTCTGCCGGGTATTTTCCGGTGATCTCTCAGCAGCGCACGGGCTTATGCGTAAGATTGGCTGGGCAACCGGCTATGCCCTGTCAATTTACGGCACCGAATATACCAGCCAATGTCCATTTGGTACCGGCAACGGCTACGGCGATGGCCGGGCGATATCAGTATTTGAAGGGGTCTTCAATGGACAGCGCTGGGAAATGCAGCTGAAGGGGGGCGGTACAACGCCTTACTGCCGTGGTGCCGACGGGCGCGCAGTGCTTCGTTCCAGTGTGCGTGAGTTTCTCGCGCAAGAGTATATGCACGCCCTGGGGGTTCCCACAACGCGATCTCTCACCCTGTATGTCTCTAAATCGGAGACCGTTGCCCGGCCCTGGTACTCCCGGGACTCTCATTCCTTCAATCCTGATATTATGGTGGACAATCCCGTGGCCATTTCAACCCGCGTTGCACCCTCTTTTCTGCGCGTGGGTCAATTAGAGTTATTTGCCCGCCGGGTCCGCGGCAATGCGCATCCAAGAGCATTTGAAGAGTTGCGCATGATTGTGTCGCATTTAATTGACCGGGAATACCCAAACGATATTAATCAAGACCTTGTTTTTGCGGATCAAGTGGTTGAGCTGGCCAGGCTTTTCCGCCAGCGGCTGACGTCACTGGTGGCCAATTGGCTGCGTATCGGGTACTGCCAGGGTAATTATAACAGTGACAACTGCGCCGGCGGCGGCTTTACCCTCGATTATGGACCATTTGGATTCTGTGAAATGTTCGACCCCGGGTTTCAACCATGGACTGGCGGCGGCGAACACTTTTCCTTTTTCAATCAGCCAGCCGCGGCAGAAGCGAATTACCACATGTTCTGGACGGCAGTGAGACCGCTGCTTGCAAAAGATACCCAAGCGTTGGAACAATTGGATCAAATACGTCATGGCTTTGCAGAGGCAATGCAAAAACAGATCCAAAAAATGTGGGCGGCCAAGCTTGGCCTGACCGACTATCACCCAAAGCTGGTGCAGAGATTACTGCAGTTACTGACCAAATCAGCGGTGGATTACACCATTTTCTTCCGTGAATTATCCCATGTACCAGAAAATGTGTCCGCCTTGAAAAAGAGCTTCTACAGCAAGACCTCACAGCAACTCGATGAGGAATGGCAATCCTGGCTGAAGAACTGGCACGACCTCGTTATCAGAGGCGGCAATTTGGCTGAGATATCGGCAAAGATGAAACAGATCAACCCCAAATATGCATGGCGGGAGTGGTTGATTGTCCCCGCCTACCAGCAGGCCATGCAGGGTGACTACACATTGGTCAGAGAGTTGCAGGAAGTGTTTAGCTCCCCATATGATGAGCAATCACAAAGCGTGGAAGATAAATATTATCGTCTGAAACCTGAGGCGCTTTTTAACGTTGGTGGCGTTTCGCACTATAGCTGTTCATCTTGATTTTGAAAATTTACTGATATTGAAATGAAAAAATTGAAAATTGAGTCTCTACAAAATAGGTGATTATGGGACCGATCTCCAAAAAAGTTACGGCTGGGCTGAAAAAAGCAAAGAACAAGAAAATCATAAACTTTCAAGAATTGAAAGAAGCAAAAACAAACGCTGAAAACCTTGATAAAACACTCATATCAGAAGAACAATTGGGCGAACATGACCCACTCCATGCGATCTATATTTCAGCTCAAAATAAGATTTCAGTCCTTGTTGAACAATTGTCTGAATTACCCGCTTTATCAAAACTGACAGATTCTCTCTCCAAGGCTGATGATATTTATCTGCCATCATACCCTCCAAAAAGCCCACATACACAGTCTTATTTTTCATGCTGGGGCTTCTTTGACCTTTGCGCAGGGATAAAAAAAGAATCCTTTGG
>DATHSR010000222.1:0-3941 GCA_035464035.1 Desulfotignum sp.
GGGCATCAAACCCATGGCCTCCATTGTCTCCTATGCGTCGGTGGGGGTGGATCCGGCCTACATGGGCATCGGTCCCATTCCGGCCACCCGCATGGCCCTTGACAAAGCCGGCCTGACCATCAAGGACATCGACCTGATCGAACTCAACGAGGCGTTTGCCTCCCAGGCCCTGGCCTGCATCCGGGAACTGGAAATGGATATGGACAAGGTCAATGTCTACGGCGGCGCCATCGCCCTGGGGCATCCGGTGTCCGCCAGCGGCGGCGCCATTCTCACCAAGCTGCTGTATGCCATGGCAGACCGGGATGCCCGATACGGCCTGGCCACCCTGTGCATCGGCGGCGGCCAGGGCATGGCCCTGATCGTGGAAAGAAAATAGCACAAACCTGATATCCGGATCATCAAAGGCGCACCCTGCACAGCGGGGTGCGCCTTTTTGCGTTAACCCCGGGCCTGACCCGCTCCTGACCCCGCGCCGTGAAAAAAAACCTTGAATCCGGGAACCATCTGTTGTAAGCATATAACAGCCGTACTCTCTGTTACAGGCACTCAGTCCATGGTGAGCAAGCCGTTTATGAACCCCGCATCAAGGAAGGATTATTCGGGTGACACGCAAAAGACTTGTTTTAACCGGTGTTATTGTTCTGGCGGTGGTCGGGATTCTGGCGGCGGCCGCCACCCCGAAGCTCATCGCCTGGTCGTCGACCCCGCAGTTCTGCAACTCCTGCCATGTCATGAACGATCAGTATGAAGCATGGTTTCTGACCGGTGTGCACCGGACCATTCAGTGTATCGACTGCCACCTGCCCAACGGCAATTTTGCGGAACACATGCTGTGGAAAAGCATTGACGGCACCCGGGACCTGGTCTCCTTCCACACCGGGACCTTTCCTGTGCCCATCGAGATCACGGACCGGGGCCGGGGGTTTATCCAGGAAAACTGTATCCGGTGCCACCAGGGGGTGGTTTCCCGTATTGCAACCGACGGCCAGGAATGCTGGTCCTGTCATAGAAGAATGAACCACAAGGCGGCCATATTCAGTGCGGCGCAGGTTGCCCATTGATCCCGGCATGCCGATTTTATCAAGGAGCGTTGACCCATGGTAAAAAATGCAGTGATGATGTTAACCAGTCTTTTGGTTGCGTGTCTGTTCCTGACCGGATGTGATTCCTCAAAGCCGGAACCGTTTATCGCGGCCCAGATCGATCAGGATGAGTATGACCCTGAAAAGTGGGGAAAAGCCTATCCGCTGCATTATGAATCCTGGCTGGCCACAAAGGATCCCAAGCCGGTGGGCAAAAGCCGGTACAAGCCGGGATGGGATACCGACAAGGTGGTGTATGACAAGCTCAGCGAGTTCCCTTTTCTCGGGCTGCTGTATCACGGATGGGGGTTCGGCATCGAGTACAACGAGCCCAGAGGCCATTATTACGCGGTGATCGACCAGATCGAGATCGATCCCTCCCGGGTGTCCCCCGGCGGGGTGTGCCTGGGCTGCAAAAGCCCGTTCCACAGAGAGATGACCGAAACCCACGGCATGGCATATCTCACCAAACCCTACCTGGAGGCGGTGGCCATGCTGCCGGAAAAACTGCAGGAGCTGGGGCCGGCCTGTTATGACTGCCACCTGCCCGATCCCCTGGAGCTGATCACCAAAAAGGCGCATCTGGAGGCGGCAATGGAGATGATCGGGAAAACCGATCCCTCCCGGCAGGAGCTTCGCAGCCTGGTGTGCGCCCAGTGCCATGTGACCTATACCGTGCCCAGGGACGGCAACATGAAGGTGGCCGGCGATATAACGCTGCCCTGGCAGGATGCGAGCTGGGGAGACATCTCCATTGAAGGGATCATCGCAGTGCTGCTGTCGGACGACTCCCGGCTGGAATGGACCCAGAAGGTGACCGGGTTCAAGATGCCCTTTATCCGGCACCCGGAATTTGAGCTGTTCTCCAGGGGCAGTGTGCATTTCAATGCCGGGGTGGCCTGTGCCGACTGCCACATGCCCTTTACCCGGTCCGGCAGTTACAAGATCTCCGACCATGATGTGACCAGTCCCTTGAAAGCGGACCTGAAGGCCTGTGCCCAGTGCCACACCCAGTCAAAAGAATGGCTCACGGACCGGATTTTCCACACCCAGGACCGCACCATTTCCCTGATTTTAAGGGCCGGCTACGGGACCGCCACCTGTGCCCGTCTGTTCGAGACCCTGCACCAGGCAAAAGAACAGGGCACGGCGGTGGATGAGGCGATTTACAGCCAGGCAAAGGATTTCTACATGCAGGCGTTTCTGCGGGTGGTGTTCATCAATGCGGAAAATTCCACCGGGTTCCACAATGCAGCGGAAGCCGGCCGTGTTCTGGGGGATGCCATCGCCTTTGCCGGAAAAAGCGAAGCCCTGCTGCGGCAGCTGCTGGCCGGGGCCGGCATGGACCCGGGCCTGGAAGTGGCCCTGGATCTGGGGTCAACCCTGAACAACCGGGGCAAGGCCGGGCTCAATTTTGTGCCGGAACAGGAATTTGCAGATCCCTTCGGCATCCAGGACAAGCTGCTGACAAAATCAGCCAGAGGGTTGTAATCCCGTCAGACAGATGTTCCAAAATCCGGCCGGGCGGTGCTTTTTTTACCGCCCGGCCGGATTTTTTTCAGCTTTCCGGCACCTTGTATTTGATGGGCCGTTCTTTTTTGGGAAACAGGGTGTTGGTGATTTTCGGGGCCAGTTCAAAGAGCAGAATGCCGATCATGGCCGAAGACAGGATGAAAACCCCGCTGAGCACCCGGATGGTGTCTGCGGCCATGGTGGCGATGATCACGGAAAATTCGCCCCGCTGGGTAAAGGAGAGCCCGGCCCGCAGGGACACTTTTCTTGACAGCCCGTAGAGCCGGGCACCATAATATCCTGTGATGATTTTTCCGGCGACGGACCATATCAGCAAAGTGATCAGGAGGGGGACCATGGGAACCCCGTCGCCAAAGGTGATGGTGGTTCCGAAATAAAAGAAGAACAGGGGCAGAAACAGGTCCCGCACCGGCAGAACCGCATGTTCCAGGCTTTCGGTCCGGCGCACCTCCGCCAGGATGATGCCGGCCAGAAATGCGCCCAGCACTTCGGACAGGTCCAGCATCAGGGCCAGCCCCCCGTAGGCCAGGGCAATGCCCACCACCAGGAGAATGAAATTGTCGTGGCTTTTGTGCCGGTCCACAAACCCGCCCAGACGGCTGAAGATGAGATGCCCGATGATCACGGCGCCGATGATCAGGGCCAGGATTTTGCCGATGATCAGCCCGAAGGTGATGGCGGTCATGGCGGTCCCGGCGGTGAGACCCACGAGAACCGCCACCGCCACCGGCGCGGCAATGTCTTCGAATATCAGCAGGCCCAGCAGAAATTCCGATTCCGGGTTGGCCATGCGTTTGGAGGTTTCCAGGATCTTGGCGGTGATGGAGGAGGATGTGGCATAAACCACCCCGCCCATGAGAAAGGCGGTGATCCCGTCCAGGCCGAAGGCCATGCAGATCCCCATGGTGAGAAACAGGTTGAGGATCAGGTCCAGCGTGCCCGCCGGCGCCACTTTTTTGGCGATCCCGGCCAGGCGGCGCACCGGAAACTCCATGCCCAGCATGAAGAACAGCAGCACGATGCCCACTTCGCCGGCCAGGTGCAGCAGGTGATTGCCCGAAAAATGGCCCCCCAGCCCGATGCCCAGCAGGATATAGAGCACCACGCCGGGGATCCGGACCTTCATGCCGACAAATCCCACAGCAAACAGCAGAATGAACACGGCTCCTGCAATGAACAGAACAGGGAAGTGAAGGTCCCCCCTCATGCGTCTCCCTGGGCGGTTTTGCCGGTGGCCATGGCTTCGAACCGGCGGATCTGGTCTCTTTTCCCGGCGGCCATGACCGTGTCCCCGGCCTTGAGCACAAAAGTGATGTCCGGGCT
>DATHSR010000223.1:0-3797 GCA_035464035.1 Desulfotignum sp.
TCAATGTCCACCCCGATGTCATGCCCAATGGTCACGGCACACACCACCAGATCTGTGGTATGGGAGAGATTGAAACTGACCGGCAGATCCGTGATGCCCGGGGCCAGCGCCGGTTTTCCATATCTGTTTTCCGTCAACGCGATGGTTTCGGCAGCGTGGCCTGTACACCCGGCCAGAATGTGTTTCAAAAAAACGCGTGACACCACCCGGGCATGCCGGTCTTTTTCAGACTTCAGCCGGTAGATTTTCTGCTTTTCCGCTTCATTGAGCACGTTGTTGAAACCTTGTATCAAAGCAGTATCCCGGCTCTTTTCAACAGACGTATAAAAAAAACAAACCTGCCCGGGTATCAGCGTTAATCGATCCAAACGGTCTCTGCTCCATGAATTTTTAGTTTGCGTCTGAAAATTTCTTTGCGGTATATAGAGCATATTTGCTAATTTTTCACAGTATCGATTTGAGACAGCGGGGAAGTGCCGTGGAAATCTTGAAAACAGTGTTCGGGTATGATGATTTCCGGCCCCTGCAAAAAGAGATCATCACCCACATTCTGGAAAAAAAAGACACCCTGGTGGTACTTCCCACCGGCGGCGGCAAATCGTTGTGTTTTCAGCTGCCGGCCCTGATGTTTGACGGGCTGACCATTGTGGTGTCGCCGCTGATCTCTTTGATGAAGGACCAGGTGGACCAGCTGCAGGAGATGGGGGTTTCAGCCGTATGTCTGAACTCCAGCCTGCCGGTGGAACAGTACCGGCACCATGTGTCACAGGTTCTGCAGAACAGGGCCAAACTGCTGTATATCGCCCCGGAGTCTCTGGTCCGTCCCCAGATTCTGGAAATGCTCCAGGCCGTGACCGTGGATTGTCTGGCCATTGACGAAGCCCACTGCATTTCCGCCTGGGGCCATGATTTCAGGCCCGAGTACCGGCAGCTGGCCCAGATCCGGCCCCGGTTTCCCAAAGCGGTCTGCGCCGCGTTCACAGCCACGGCTACCCCTGCGGTACAAAAAGACATCCAGGCCAGTCTGGGATTTTCAAATGATACCGGTTTCCGGGCCTTCACCGGCAGCTTTGACCGGAAGAACCTGCGGATCCAGGTGATGTTCAAGGACAACCCGCTGCAGCAGACCCTGGATTTTCTCAGCGCCCACAAGGACGATTCCGGTATCATCTACTGTCTGTCCAGAAAACAGGTGGAGGATCTGTCCGGTGAGCTCGCGGCCCGGGGATTTTCCGTGCGTCCCTATCATGCGGGCCTGGATGATGCGGACCGGCACCGGTTCCAGACCGAGTTCATCCGGGACGATGTCCGGATCATGGTGGCCACCATCGCTTTTGGCATGGGCATTGACAAACCCAATGTCCGGTTTGTGCTGCATTACGATCTGCCCAAGAGCGTTGAAAACTATTACCAGGAGATCGGCCGGGCCGGACGGGACGGCCTGGAGGCCGACTGCCTGCTCCTGTTCTCCCATGGGGACGTCCCCCGGTTGAAATCCCTTGTCACCGGCCCGGATGAACAGCGGAACCGGGCCGCCTGGTTTCATCTGGAGGATATGGTTCGGTTTGCCGAGGCTGAAGACTGCCGCAAAAAAAGGCTGCTGGCCTATTTTGGAGAAACCGCAGCACAAAGTGACTGCGGCATGTGCGACAACTGCCTGGCCCCCCGGGACCAGGTCCAGGATCTCACCATTGCGGCCCAGAAATTTCTGTCCTGTGTGAAACGCACCGGAGAGCGGTTCGGTGCCGGCCATATCATCGATGTGCTCCGGGGCGCGGAAACCAAAAAGATCTTCCAGTTCCGGCACCACCTGCTGTCCACCTACGGCATCGGCACGGATCTGTCAAAAAAACAGTGGTTTTACCTCTCCCGGCAGTTCCAGAGCAAGGGGTTGGTCCTACGGGAGGACACCTACGGCGGCCTGGCCCTCACCCAGCAGGCCTGGGAGGTGCTGAAAGGAGAAACAACCGTGTCCGGGTGGCTGGATCCCCGGCACCGGCTTCCCCTGCATGAAGATGCGGCACCCGATGCAACCGCCACTGAATCAGCAGGCCGTCCCCACAACCCGGACCTGTTCGAATTGCTGCGCCAAAAAAGAAAAGAACTGGCGGATCAGGCCGGGGTGCCGCCCTATGCCGTGTTTCCCGACAAAACCCTGATGGAGATGGCCGTGTTTTTCCCCAGAACGCAAGACGATTTTCTCAACACCTTTGGTGTGGGTAAAACCAAGCTGGAAAAATACGGCCCGGCTTTCTTGACGCTCATCCAAGATTTCTGCACCGTCCACGCCATTTCAGAGGTGCCGGAAAGAACCTCCCCTTCTCCTGCTGTCACAGAAACCGTTTCAAAAGAAAAACGCCATCTCCAGGTGGGCCGGCTGTATCATGACGGCATGTCTGTCAGAGATATCGCCGGACAGTTTCATGTGAAACAAATCACCGTCATCCACCATCTGTACCGTTATTTTCAGGACGGAAACCGGATCGAAGCCGGACACGTTATCGATGACTGCACCCTGCCGCCCGATGTCCGGGAAAAAGTGCGCCAGGCTTTTGACACCCATGGATATCTGTTCCTCAAACCGGTATTCGAGGCCATGGACCGGGAAATACCCTATGATGACCTGCATATCCTGCGGCTCTATTACCTGTATGAGAATGGAATCGATGTCCGGTGAATCTCCCGTATAACCGTTGTCAGTCCGTTACATTGTCAAGACCCAGGCACCGGTCATAAATCTCTTTGACCGCATCGGTCATCTGTTTGAACCTCTTTTCTGCCACCTGGGGTTTTTTCTCCAGCAGGGTCAGGCGGTGGACCACCTGGCGCAGGGTGATATAGACTTTCTGAAGAATGCCGCTTTCTTCCCCGGAAATCAATCCTTCACAGCTCAACCCTTCCAGAAGCCGGACATTGTCGGTCCACACCGTGACATCCGGATGATCGGCCCCGTACCGGAGGGTCAGGTACTGTACCAGAAATTCGATATCCACGATACCGCCGGAACCCTGGTTCAGGTCGAACATACCGGGTTCCGGTATCAGCCGCTGGGTGCGCATGCGCTCGCGCATCTCCCGGACTTCCTGTTTCAACGCTTCGGCCGGCCGGGGGGTGCACAGAATCCTGTGCCGGATCACACTGAACCGGTCCAGCAGTGATATGTCCCCGGTAATGGGCCGTGCCCGGATCAGGGCCTGGTGTTCCCAGGTCCAGGCCTGGTTTTCCATGTAATCCTGGAACGCATCGATATGGGAGACGATCATACCGGCATCCCCGCCTGGCCGCAGCCGCATGTCCGCCCCGTAGAGCGTGCCGGCCGGGGTGTGCATGGTCAGGGCGTGAATGATACGCCGGCCTACATTGGCATAGAACCCGACCGTGTCAATGGACCGTTCTCCACCCTGGGTATTGCCCGGCTCCCCCTGGTACAGAAAAACCAGATCCAGATCGGATTTGTACCCCATTTCCAGGCCTCCCACCTTGCCGTAAGCCACGATGGCAAACCCGCAATGATCGATGCCGTCTCCGGACAGATCCCTGGGAACCCCGTATCTTGCGGTGACGATATGCCAGGAAATGCGCAGCACCTGGGCCAGAACCGTTTCGGCAATATAGGTCAGATGATCGCTGACCTTCATCAACGGGTAGTTTCCGCTCACATCCGCGGCCGCCACCCGCAGGGTGTTGACCTGGCGGAAAATATTCAACTCCTCCAGCAGGTACTCCAGGTCATGGGGATCGATCTTGGCCATCCGGGCCCCCATTTCCCGCTCCAATGCATCTTTTTTCGGCGGCGC
>DATHSR010000224.1:0-12366 GCA_035464035.1 Desulfotignum sp.
TTTTGTTTCAATCCCGTTCTTTTTTGTCTATGATATCATGATAAACTTTGGATGACTGATCCAACCACGCGGAGATGTAACTTATGCCAAAAACAACCTACTGGGCAGATGCATATGTCCATAAGGCCTGCAGCGCTGCCGATGCGATGCAACACATAAAACCGGGACAGCGGGTGTTTATCGGGTCATCCTGTGGGGAGCCCCAGCACCTGGTCAACGAGCTGTCCAGGGTATCGGAGCGGTTTACCGACCTTGAAATCGTCCGGCTGCTGAGTATTGAAAGCGGACCGTTGACCCTGATCGCCAACCGCTCTCACTCCCAGCAATTCAATATCCGCTCTTTTTACCTGGGATCGGCATCTCCCTCAAAAATAAAGAAAAACCAGCGGTTTATCACGCCCATCAATCTGTCCCAGATCCCTCATCTTTTCAAATCCAGGCTCATGCCGTTAAATGCCGCCCTGATCCAGGCATCCCCGCCCGATGATTTCGGGTGGATGAGTCTGGGGGTTTCCGTTGACATCACCATGGCTGCCTGTGAATCCGCTGACCTGGTAATCTGCCAGGTGAACCCCAACATGCCCAGGGTCCTGGGACGCAGTTTTATCCATGTCAATGATGTGGACTATATTGTGGAGCATGAAGAAGATCTGCTCACCATAAAGCCGCTTCCGGAGATTGAAACCGCCAACATCATTGCCCAGCATATTTCCCGGCTCATCGATGACGGCTCGACCATCCAGACCAGTCTGGGGATAACCAACGGCGCCACCATGGTCTGCCTGGCAGAGAAAAACGATCTGGGTGTTCATTCCCAGTATCTGTCAGAGCCCATGATGCGCCTGTTTTCCATGGGGGTTATCACCAACAAGAAAAAAGGGTTCAACAATGGAAAACTGGTGGCCGGCAGTGCTGTGGGGTCCAATCTCCTTTACGAGTTCATTGACGACAACCCATGCATTGAATTCCACCCGTCTGATTACATCAACAATCCCACCATCATCGGCCGGCACAACCGGATGGTTTCCTTGAACACCGCCATGTCAATTGATCTCACCGGCCAGGTGGCTGCAGATGCACTGCCCTACAACAATTACACCGGCATTAACGGTCTGCTGGATTTTACCCGGGGCGCCGCCATGGCCCCAAAGGGAAAATCCATCCTGATAATGACCGCAACCGCAGACAATGGCCGCAGCAGCCGAATCATCCCCCAGATGTCGGAAATTGCCGTGGTGGTGCCCAGAGGGGACGTTCAATTTGTGGCAACGGAATACGGGGTGGTGAACCTTTTTGGGAAAACCCTGCAGGAAAGGGCCATGGCATTGATCAGCATTGCCCATCCGGATTTCAGGGATGAATTGTTTTCCAAAGCCAAGGAGCTGGACCTCATCGACGTGGGCCGCAAATTCAAACAGGCCATCAAAGGGGTCTATCCGCTCAAATATGAGGAGGCCGTTGTCATCAAGGGCATTCCGATCACCTTCCGGCCGGCCAAAACCATTGATGAACGCGGCATCCAGGAACACTACTACACCATGAACCGCGGAGACATCATCTCCCGGTTTTTCCATGAGAAAAAAAGTTTTGTCCACCACCAGATTGAAACGACATTTGAAATCGATTACATCAATGACTTGACTATTGTGGCCACCATCGGGGAGCTGGGGTTTGAAAAGATTATCGCTGTCGGGGAATACTTCCGCAATCCCATTGTCAATATGGCGGAAATCGCCTTTTCCGTATCACGGGAATACCAGGGCATGGGAATCGCCAAAATTCTCCAGGAAAAACTGGCCACGGCTGCAAAAGACAACGGGATCAAGGGATTGATCGCCTATACCTCGCCCCAGAACAAAGGCATGATCAGGCTGTTCAACAACCTGCCATACCGGATACAGACCGAAAAAGATGATGACATGATCATCCTCAACTGCCTGTTCTCAGAGCCCCAGGAAAAAGAAGAGAACACCGGAACAGATGCCGGCATTGATATGATATAGGAACGGTGTTACCGGCGTTTCAAAAGTGCTACGGACTCAATGTGAAAGGTGTGGGGGAACATGTCCACCGGCTGAACCTGTATCACGTCATAGGCGGCGGCCAGCAGCTCAAGGTCCCGGGCCAGCGTGGCGGGATTGCACGATACATAGACAATGGTTTCAGACCTCAGTGCCAGCACCTGTGCCACCACATCCTTGTGCATCCCGACCCGGGGCGGATCAATAACGATCGCATCCGGTGATTGCGCCAGTTTCGGCAGCACTTCCCGGATATCCCCCTGAATAAACCGGCAGTTGTCAATACCGTTTAAAGCTGCATTTTTCCTGGCATCCGCCACGGCTGCAGCAATGATCTCAATGCCGGTAATCTGTGCAGCGCTGTCTGACAGCCAGATGGGAATGGTGCCGGTGCCCGAGTAAAGATCCAGAACCGTCTCCTTTCCGGAAAGATTGCAGTAACGGGCAACGATCTCATACAGATTCTCACAGGCCCGGGTATTGGTCTGAAAAAAGGAGTTGGCGGAAATCTCGAACTTGAACCGGCCCAGACGCTCGGTGATGACGTTTCTGCCGTAAAGGACCATCTCTTCTTTTCCCAGGCTGACCCCGGATCTGGCATCGGTGATATTGTTGACAATGGCTGTGATCGCGTCAAACCGGTCGGCCAGTTCCCGGGCCAGAGCGGTCACCACGACCGGGTTTTTATCCCGGGTGACCAAATTCACCATCCACTGGTCAAAGGCCACCGAATGCCGGAGCATCACATAGCGCCAGAATCCCGTATGATTGCGCAGATGATAGGCCGGCACGCCCGAGTTCCGGATGAACCCCCTTACATGGGACAGGATCTGGTTTCCCAGTTCCGGCATGATATCACAGTGATGAATATCAATGACCTGGTCAAAGGTGCCGGGAACGTGCAACCCGATGCCAAGATCCTTTTCAATGCGCTCATCGGCCAGTTCCTCAGGCATGAGCCATCGTCTGGCAGAGCAGGAAAATTCCATTTTGTTCCGGTATCCAAACACCGGGTCCGACGGAATCACATCCAGAACCGGCACATGGGAAAGCCCCCCGATGTGGGACAGGGACTGGGCCACATGCTGCCTTTTGTAAGACAGCTGGGTCAAATAGGGAATCTGCTGCCATTTGCAGCCTCCGCAGAACTGGCTGTAACGGCATCGGGCATCCTGTCGCAGATCCGAGGGTGAGATAACCTGGATCAATTTCCCTTCTGCCCAGGATTTTTTCTTTTTGAAAATCTTTGCCAGAACGATATCTCCGGGAATGCCCCGTTCCACAAACACGGGAAATCCATCGGGCTTTGCCAGGCCTTTCCCGCCATAGGCGAGATCCAGTATCTCAAGTTCACAGATGCTGTTTTTCTTAATGGTCATCTTATATTTTTCACCTGCTGTTTCCGGGTGTTTCAAATTAATTTCTGGTGACTTTTTTACATGGTGCAGCCCCGGGCCCGTTCATAACTGAAAGCTTGATATTGTATGACAGGCATGCCATAAAGACAAGATGGAAATCATTGAAACACAGTTTATGGTGGACGGCCTGGCCCTGAGAGGAGAACTGTTTTTACCTGAAACCCTTTATCCGCCGCTGGTGGTGGGGTCCCACGGCCTGGAAGGCAGCCGGCATTCGGCCAAACAGCAGGTGCTATCCCGCCTGCTGCCTGAAAACGGCATGGCGTTTTTCCGGTTTGACCACCGGGGCTGCGGTGACAGCCAGGGTGATTTTCTCCGGGACACCTCTCTGGAAAAACGGACCCGAGACTATCTGGCAGCCGTCCACCACGCCCTGTCATTAAACCGAGCCTCCCGGAATGTGGGAGTGTTCGGCTCATCCATGGGCGGCGCCACCTGTATCAACGCCTGGCAACACTTAGAAAAAACAGATATCACCCTCTGTGGCGGGGTGCTGTGCGCAGCCCCAGTGAAAAGCCGTACCATCCAGAACATCCCCATCCAGCCCAATGATGCCAGACCGGCGCTGTCTCTGGATTTTTTCAGACAGAACCTCCTGTTCGATCTGACGGCTCAGGCAGGGGCGCTTCACCATGTGCTGCTGTTCCATGGGGATGCCGACCAGGTGGTGCCGGTGTCCAATGCCCATGCCATTTTCGACCGGATGCAGCCTTCCGGTCACCGCATCATCCAGAAAGGCGGAGACCATCAAATGTCCTCCCCCCGCCATCAGGCTGAATTTGAATCCCAGGTGCCGGCATGGTTTAAAAGGATATTCACGCAACCAGGTGCCGCCTGAGGGTTTCCAGAGCCATGGCGGCAAACATTTTTTTGTTTTTGTTCCGGTCATCAAACCTGAACTCAAAAGTCCTGGCTTTTTCCAGTCCGCCGGGACCCGCCAGCCCGATACACACGGTTCCCACCTTTTTTGAGGTCGGACCGCCGCCGGGGCCGGCAATGCCGGTGGTGGAAACAGCCCAGTCCGATCCCGACACCTGCCTTGCGCCTTTGGCCATCTCAAGGGCGGTTGTCTCATGAACCGCTCCACAAGTTTCCAGGGTCTGTGGATTGACACCCAGCACCTTGACTTTGGCGGTGTTTGCATAGGTGACAGCGGACAATAAAAAATAATCCGAACTCCCCGGCACCTGGGTGATCAGATGAGAGATCAACCCCCCGGTGCAGGACTCAGCCACTGCCAGGGTCTGACCGCGCTGGGTGAGCAATCGTCCCACCTCCTCTTCCAGGGACAGTCCGGTCATAGACACCACCTTGCTGCCCAGTTTTTCAGCAACCCATTTCCCTGCCCTTTCCATACCCCGACGTGAATCCTTTTCCACCCGATCCACTGCCATGGCATCCGTGATGCCCGCCCCGGCTGTTTCACCGCAGGCATGTACCTTGTAAGGGTTGTCTTCACCTGTTTTTTTCTCACACACCAGCTTGACTTCGATAATGGGAAAGCTGGCACGAAATCCCAGACGGATATCAGGAAAATGGTCATTGAACGATTTGAGCAGCCCACCTACCCGGGATTCATGAAGTCCGAAAACTGTATACCGCCGGATATGCAACCGGTATCCAGACCCGAAAATGGCAGTAAGTTTAGGCACTACCCGGGTTTCCATCATCTGTTTCATTTCCGACGGCACCCCGGGCATGCAGAAAAACCAGCATTGGTTCAGAAAAAACACAAACCCCGGATCGGTGCCGTGATCATTTTCCAGTACGTCCGCTGATGCAGGCAGCCAGGCCTGTTTTTCATTGTCCGGGGTCAAATCAAACCCCCGGCGGGAAAAATAGGTTTTCATGGATTCAAATGCCCTGGCGTTCAACACCAGACTTTCTCCGGCAGCTTTTGCACACGCCTGGGCTGTGATGTCATCCTGGGTAGGCCCCAGACCGCCGGTGGCCAGACAGATCCGGGCCCGCCGGCTGATATCCAGCACCGTCTCACAGACCGCATCCACATCATCTCCCCGGGCTGTGATCCGGGAGACCCGGATTCCCATCTGTTTTAGGCGGTCGCACAAAAAAGCACTGTTGGTGTCCACCAGATCCCCCAGCAACACCTCATCGCCAGTGGAAAGAATTTCAGCTGTCATGCCATATCATCCTTGGTTAGGAACCGGTTGAGAACAGGATCTGCCGATCGGGTTCCGTTTTTCTGGGCTGCCAGCCAGGCCGGGTTGAAAAACATGGCATGGTTGGAAGAAAAGAACGCCGGATTCTTGCGTAACCGTGACCCGATCGCCACCTGTTTTTTAAACGTTTTATCCAGAAATCGTTTTATCTGTCTGCGATCCCATCCAGACGGATGCGTAAAGTTCAGATACAAAGACAGATCCCCGTTGTAAAATTCCTGCGTTTCAAGGTCGGTTGCATCCTCACTGTACCGGGGCAGATTAAACACCGCCAGGTTCAGATAATCCATATATTTTTGATGACCCCGGACATATGTCAGGGTTTTTAAAGCCGACTGCCGGTCTTCAAACCGGGTGCCGAACAGCAGGTAAACATAGGTAAAAATCCCGGCCTGATGCAGATTCTCCAATATCCGGGACACCATCACCAGATCCGTGCCTTTGTTCATCTGGTCCAGTACGGACTGGTCCCCGGATTCCAGTCCCAGTTTGAGCATATAACACCCACTGCGCTTGAGCTGGAAACAGAACTCAAGATCAGCCAGGTCTTTTTCAAACCGGACAAAGCCATACCAGGCAAATGGAATTTTGCTGCCCGCCGCTGCCAGCGCCCGCAAAAATGCCGGGGTCATGGCATTGTCAATAAAATGAACGGCATCAGGTCTGAAGCGGCGGACCAGGGCCATGACATCCGCCAGAACCACGTCGGCACGCCGGGTGCTGTAAGGGCGACTTTCCGCTTTTTCAGGGCAGAACCGGCACTTGCGCCAATAGCATCCGATGGTGCTTCTGAAAGGCAGTGTCCAGGCGGGGGCCAGGTAATCCCTCTTTCTGGCAAAACTGTAATCCGGCACATAATGGCGTCGGGTGGTGCTGGGTTTACCCAGAAGGTCCAGCAGGGGAATCTCGCCTTCGCCGGGGATCATATATGTAATGAGTCCTGTAAACGGATGATTGAAATCCGGCCGGCTCATCCAGGAAGACACAAGCCCTCCGCCCAGGATGATCTTTTTTTCAGGAAAACAGTACTGAATCCATCCGGCCAGTGCAAAACTCACCAGCGCCTGGTTCAGATAGCACAATGAAATTCCTACCCAGGGAGAATCCCACTGGGAGAGAACCGGTCTGAGCATCTCCTCAAAATAGGGATAAAAGGGGTTGGACCGGAAGGTGTCCGCACTTTTGAGCAGATCCTGGCTGCGCAGGGGCGACAGGTGCCGGTCGGTGTAGTCGCTCAGGGTGATCTTGTACCGGGTCTGATCCACGGCAAGGGACAGCAGCCGGTTCAGATCATAAACCCGCTGGTGATAGCGGTCTTCACTGGCATACAGGTCCGGATTCTGCAGATCCGCGAGAATAGACTCCCTGTTTTTCAAAGCCCGGGCCGACCAGGAATCCTCCGGCGTCAGATTCTGCCGGATCAGATACCCAAGCCCCTGGACATTGGCATCCACCACATGGCAGTCCCGGCTGTTTTCCCTGAGAGCCGATGACAGATAAGCCACCCCGGCCGGCGGTTCACAGGGTTTGGCCACCGGTGGAAACAATAGCAACATCAGCGCTAATCCTCATCTTCTTGTTTTCAAATTATCCGGCCCTGCTTGTATCACATTTACCGTGATTTGCCCAAAAAAAATTGCAGCAAAATGTTTCTGTCAATAGAAACATTTCCCTTGACATCCCAGGGCAAATCATTTATTTTGCCGTGCAACCTCAACATGGACCCATTGATCCTGCAAAAAAAGGCCCTCTATGAAAAACATGACTCAAACAACCGGCGACCGGAATCCGCTTCCATCGCCCGTCTTTGTTACCCGAAAAAAACGGGCCTGCCCATGATCTTGTCCCGGTTTCCCGATAAAGCACAGTTCCTGGCGCTGTCCAGAAACCACAACGTGGTGCCGGTGTGCATCCGTATTCTGGCAGATACCCATACCCCGGTTTCCATCCTCAAAAAATGCCATTCCCCGGAAACAGAATGTTTTCTTCTGGAAAGTGTGGAAGGCGCAGAGCGATGGGCCAGATACAGTTTTCTGGGCGTTCGGCCTCATGGTACCTTGCAGGTGTTTGCCGACCATGTCAAACTGGAAACCCATAAAAACACCCCCGAGCCAAGGTGCCGAATTCTGACCCATGGCAATGATCCGCTGGCTGAGATCCGCACAGTCATCCAGGGGTATCGGCCGGCGCCCATTCCCGAACTTCCGCGTTTCTGGACCGGGCTCACCGGCTATATCACCTATGAAATGGTCTCTTTTTTTGAAAACATCCCCGTATCACTGCCCGATGGCATGCCTTATTCCCACTTCATCATCCCGGAACAGATGATCATTTTTGACAATGTCCAGCAGACCATGACCTGCCTGCAGATCTGCTACCTGGATGACACAGCGGATCCGGACATTGCCTATGCCCAGGCCTGCCAGGATCTGGTCCAGCTGGTTGAAACCGTAAATGCCCCGGCCCGAGAACACCCCGGCAAGCCATCCGGCCCGGTGGATCTCAACCCCCTGATGCCATCTGACCAATTTTTAGCCGGCGTAGACACCATCAAGCACTACATCAGGGAGGGCGATGTCTTTCAGGCCGTATTTTCCCAGCCTTTTTCATGCACCACCAACGTGGATCCCGTTCGGTTCTACCGGGCCCAGCGGTTCATCAATCCATCCCCGTATATGTTTTTCATGAATTTTCCCGGGCTGGTGCTCGCCGGATCTTCTCCGGAAACCATGGTCCGGCTCGAAAACCGGGTGGCCACACTCCGACCCATTGCCGGCACCCGGCCCAGGGGGGGCACCTGGCAACAGGATCAGGCCCTGGCCGATGAACTGCTCAATGATGAAAAGGAGAGGGCCGAGCATGTGATGCTCATCGATCTGGGACGTAACGACCTGGGACGGGTGGCGGAACCCGGCACCGTCCAGGTGACCGATACCATGGTCATCGAGCGTTACTCCCACGTCATGCACCTGGTGTCCAATATCACCTGCGACCTGAAATCAGATCATGATGCCCTGGATCTTTTCAAGGCCGCGTTCCCCGCCGGTACCCTCACCGGTGCTCCCAAAATCCGGGCCATGGAGATTATCAGCAGCCTGGAAACCCAGCCCCGGGGCATTTACGGCGGGGCCGCCGGATATATTTCCTTTACCGGGAACATGGATTTTGCCATCACCATCCGGACAGCCGTAATACAGAAAAATAGCCTCACTGTTCAGGCCGGGGCCGGTATTGTCCATGATTCAGACCCGAAAACCGAACTGAGCGAATGCCGGAACAAGGCAAAAAGTGTTGACGCCGCTCTGAAACTGGCCCTTTTTCAAACCGATTTATCCACATCTTTCCTGGAGGACACCCCATGAAGGTGGTCATCATCGACAATTACGATTCCTTCACATTCAATCTGGTCCATTATCTGCTGCATACCGGCGCAACCGTTAACGTTTACAGAAACGACGCGATCAGTGTTCAGGAACTGGCCGCCATGTCCCCGGGTGCCATTGTGATCTCTCCCGGACCGGGCCGGCCCGAGGATGCCGGCATTTCCCTGGAAATCGTCAAGCATCTGTCTGGTAAAATCCCTATCCTGGGTGTCTGCCTGGGCCACCAGGTCATTGCCCAGAGTTTCGGCGGTACTATCGTTCATGCACGGCAGATCATGCACGGCAAAACATCGGTTGTCACCTCGGATGGAAAGCACATCTTTGCCGGCCTGTCCCGTCCGTTTACCGTGATGCGCTACCATTCTCTGGCGGTACAGGAAACAGATCTGCCGGCGTGCCTGCTGGTGACTGCCAGAACCCAGGACGGTGAAATCATGGGTATCCGCCACAAAGAACACCCCACCCAGGGGGTTCAATTTCACCCGGAATCCTTCATGACCTCCGTGGGAAAACGTCTGATCCGAAATTTTATCAAAGGGGTCGCATAAATGAGCTTCACCACCAACCTCACCCATGTCATTAACAGGAAAAACCTGTCCCAGGAACAGGCTGCCGATATGCTTCTGGATATTTTCTCAGGCACCATCACCCCATCCCAGACCGGTGCGTTCATGGCCGCTCTGGCCACCAAAGGGGAAACCTTTGAAGAGCTGGCCGGTGCGGCCCGGGCAATCCGCCGGAAAGCCGCGCGGATCCAGACGGTTTCCAAAAAAGTCATTGACACCTGCGGCACCGGCGGTGATGCCACCGGCTCGTTCAACATCTCCACCACCACCGCCTTTGTGGTGGCCGGCGCCGGGGTCACCGTGGCCAAACACGGCAACCGGAGCATTTCCAGCCGCTGCGGCAGCGCGGATGTGCTGGAAGCACTGGGGATGAATCTGAATATTGATCCGGAGATTGTGGAAGAAGCCGTCAACGAGATCGGTATCGGATTCATGTTTGCCCCGGTCTTTCACGGGGCCATGAAACACGCAGCCCAGGCCAGAAAAGAATGCGGCATCCGGAGCATCTTCAACATGCTGGGACCGCTAACCAATCCGGCCGCCGCCTCCTGTCAGATTCTGGGGGTGTATGCCCCGGCCCTGACAGAGATGTTTGCCAGGGCACTGCACCTTCTGGGCGTTGAAAAAGCCTTTGTGGTCCACGGCCATGACGGCATGGATGAAATCACCACAACTGATTTGACCCGGGTGTCTGAACTGTCCGACGGCCGGATTAAAACCTATGACCTGGACCCGTTGACCTATTTTGATGAGTATGCCGATCCAAACGACCTGGCTGGAGGGGATGCCCGGACCAACGCGGACATCCTCACTGCGGTGCTATCGGGTGGAAAAGGACCCAGACGGGATATCGTGCTCATCAATGCCGGGGCCGGCCTGGTGGCGGCAGATGTGGCCGATGATATCCATCAGGGGATCCAGGCTGCGGCTGAAGCCATCGATTCGGGCCGGGCCAAGGAAAAACTCACCGCCCTGATTCAATTCACACGGGAAAATGCATGACATGGCCATCGCCGGATTTTTAAAAACCGTAAAAGAGATCAAACAGAAAGAGGTGGCCGCTCACCAGCGGCGCATTTCCTTGGCTTCCCTGCGCCGGCAGGCGGAACAGGTACCGCTTAAAACCAATTTTCTTGCGGCATTGAAAAAAAGCACCCTGTCAGATGTGGGTATTATTGCGGAAATTAAAAAAGCCTCCCCATCCAAAGGAGACCTGTGCCTGGATCTGGACCCCAAAGTCGCTGCCGCTGCCTATGAAAGCGGCGGTGCCAGGGCAGTGTCCGTGCTCACCGAATCTGTTTATTTCAAAGGCAGCCTGGCCGACCTTGAAACCGCCTGTGCTGCCACGAAACTGCCGGTGCTCAGAAAGGATTTCATCATCCATGAATACCAGATCTATGAAGCCCGGCACGCCGGTGCGGGATCTGTGCTGCTCATCACCACGCTGTTGTCGCAAAATCAGCAGGCGGAATTCACCTGCCTGGCCCGTGAGCTGGGAATGGAACCGCTGGTTGAGATCGCTTCGGAATGGGAAATCGACCAGGCACTGGCAGCCGATGCCCGAATGATAGGGATCAACAACCGAAATCTGTCCACCCTGGAACTTGAACCGGATGCCGCAGTGCGCATTGCCCCGATTCTTCCCCGGGAAGTTCTGCCTGTGGCGGCTTCCGGAATTTTTACCCCCCAGGATATTCAGCAGGGAATTGATGCCGGCATATACAATTTTCTGGTGGGTGAAAGCATTGTCCTGGCCTCGGATCCCCAGGCCTTTATCCGGTCTTTGACACAGGCCTGCTTAAAATGACTCTCCCCTCTGTTGGCTGCCCGGCTCCGATTCCGTTTATGAAAATCTGCGGATTGACCGATCCTGTCAATGCCGCAGCATGTGCAGACGCAGGTGCAGATATCATCGGGCTGGTGTTTTATGCCAAAAGCCCCCGTCATCTGAATCTGCCCCAAGCCAGGGCGGTCGCCCGGGCACTGCCCGCAGCCATCCCGGCCTGGGGAGTGTTTGTAGATGCCCGATTTGAGGCGATCATGAAAACGGTAACGGCCTGTGGACTAACAGGTGTCCAGCTCCATGGCAATGAATCACCGGAACTGGTGCAGGCTCTCAAACAACAGAGCCTCACGGTCACCAAAGCGGTTTTTACCGCCCGATCCCCCGGTCTCGATGCCATTGCACACTATGACGCCGCTGATTTTTTTCTGGTGGAATGCGGCCACGGCAATTTACCCGGCGGCAATGCCAGACCCTGGAGATACCAGCAGGCCCGGGAAGTGGCTGTCCGGTATCCGGTGATTCTGGCCGGAGGGCTATCCCCAGATAATATCAGGCAGGCGGTGGCCGACGCTCACCCCGCAGGAGTGGATATTTCATCCGGGGTGGAGACCGCACCGGGTATCAAAGATATCACAAAGGTGACGGCCCTGATCAAAAAAGTCAGAAAAACCGTCAAATAAACAAGAGACCGGTATCCGGCAGGTCCCTTGAGATCCGAATACGTGTCATCCCATGGATATGGCCCGGGCCTGCCTGATACGCTGTGACATCAGGATGAGACCGGCTGTGACATTGTTATGAGAACTGCTACGACATCCCTGAACAAAAAAAGCCCGTATTTCTGAAGATTCAGAGATACGGGCTTTTTAAGGGATAATCCGGCGGTGTCCTACTCTCCCACACAGTCTCCCATGCAGTACCATCGGCGCTAAAGAGCTTAACTTCCGTGTTCGAGATGGGTACGGGTGTGACCTCTTTGCTGTAACCACCGGATTAAGATGGCTGGATC
>DATHSR010000225.1:0-8201 GCA_035464035.1 Desulfotignum sp.
GTCCGCCCAAACGCAGAAGAGTATAAGTCTATCTTGGATTGATAAAGGAGGAAAACGTTGTCACGTTATACAGGTTCAGTCTGCCGTCAGTGCAGACGGGAAAATATGAAGCTTTTTCTAAAAGGCGACCGGTGCTTTTCAGATAAATGCAGTTTTGACCGGCGCGGTTATCCCCCGGGAGAACACGGCCAGAAACGCCCAAAGGTTTCCGACTACGGGCTGCAGCTCAGAGAAAAACAGAAAGTCCGCAGAATTTACGGGTTGTCTGAAAAACAGTTCAGGATTACCTTTAAGCTGGCGGACAGACACAAAGGAATTACCGGCACTAACCTGTTGAGCCTTCTGGAAACCCGGCTGGACAACACGGTTTTCCGGATGGGGTTTGTCAACTCCCGGAACCAGGGAAGGCATCTTGTGCGTCATGGACATTTCACTGTAAACGGCAAGAAAGTCGATATCCCTTCTTTCCAGGTGAAAAAAGGCGATCTGATCGCACTCCGTGAAAAAAGCAAAAAGATTCAGGCTGTTTCTGATTCCCTGGATGCCATTGTCAGAAGAGGAATTCCCCAGTGGATTGAAATCGATAAGGAAAAATTCCAAGGTGAAGTGGTAAATATTCCAGCCAGAGAAGATATTACATTGCCCATTCAGGAACAGTTGATCGTTGAGCTGTATTCAAAATAGGATACATCCTGAAAGCATGATGGATCCAAATAGAAATTCAGGAGATTCAAATGTCATCTGAAAAAATTGCATATGTAAACTGGCGAGAGATGATCAAGCCCGAGAAGCTTGACGTTACCACAACTTCAACATATGGAAAATTTGTATGCGAACCTCTGGAGCGGGGGTATGGTATCACTATCGGGAATTCGCTCCGCCGGATCATCTTGTCATCCATCTTTGGTGCGGCCATTGTTTCGGTTAAATTTGATGATGCCCTTCATGAATACAGCGTTATTTCCGATGTGAGGGAAGATGTGTCGGAAATTATACTGAACCTCAAAGAACTCAAGCTCAAAGCCCATGATGTGGAAGACAGGGTTCTGACCCTCAGCGCCAGAGGAGAGACAAAGGTAACCGGCGCAGATATCATCAGTCCGGACGGAAAGATTGAGATCCTGAATCCGGAGCAGCATATCGCCACACTGTCCAAGAACGGTGTGCTCAACATGACCATGGTGGTGAAAACCGGTAAAGGGTATGCCCTGGCATCCGCCAACAAGGACGAGGATGCTCCTGTCGGCACCATCCCCATTGATGCGGTTTTTTCTCCCATCAAGCGGGTCAAGTACGTGGTGGGGACCTCCCGGATCGGCCAGAAAACAGACTATGATAAACTGACGCTGGAGGTCTGGACAGACGGCAGTGTGCTCCCGGAAAATGCGGTGGCCTATGCAGCCAAGATTTTCAAGGAGCAGATGAACCCGTTCATCAATTTTGATGAGGATAAGGAACCTGATTTCTCGGATGAGAATGGTGATGACGCTGACGGCAGATTCAATGAGAATATCTACCGGTCCGTGGATGAGCTTGAATTGTCGGTCAGAAGTTCCAATTGCCTGAAGAATGCAAGAATCCATACCATTTATCAGCTGGTTCAGAAAACCGATAATGAAATGCTCAAAACCAAGAATTTCGGCAGAAAATCATTGAATGAAATAAAAGAAGTCCTGGCTTCCATGGACCTTTCCCTGGGTATGGATCTTGAGGGATTTGAACCACCGGAAGAAGAGATCAATCAGCAAGGAGAATAATCGCCATGAAACATAGAAAATCTGTATTAAAACTGAACAGAACCTCAAGTCACCGCAAGGCGATGTTTAGGAACATGGTGACTTCCCTGTTCAAGCACAGCAGCATCAAAACCACAGAAGCCAAAGCCAAGGGCCTTAGAATCATTGCCGACAACATGGTCACCCTGGCCAAAAGAGGGGATCTGCACGCCAGACGTCAGGCCCTGGCGGTGATTCAGGAGAAGGATGTTGTTCACACACTTTTCGATGAAATGTCGGAAAAATTTGCTTCACGGCAGGGCGGTTATACCCGAATTACCAAGCTGGGCCCCCGGAAAGGGGATGTGGCTCCCATGGTTCAGATCGAACTGATCCTGGACTGAGAAAAATAGCGGCCGGCCTTGCAGCCAAGGCCTATGTAAAGATTTTTACCCCTCTGGAAGTATGACTCCAGGGGGGTTTTTTGTTTGACGCATCTTCACCGGGCTGTGCCCGAAATATTCATGAGCAGTACACCGCTTTCAAATTTCGGCCCCCCGATGGTGATGCTGCTGTGGTTTTTGAGGAGGATCTGTGTCTCGAACACCTGGGTCTGCTGCTTTTGGATCACAATCTGATAGGCGATCCGGCCTTTGTCCATTCCCTGGGGCTGCAATATCAGCACCTGGTTGTCCGGCAGTGCGACCCGGCCGGTCTGCCCTTGTTCCAGGGTCATCTGCCGGGACTCGATCAGACGGTATGCGCTGTATTTAAACACGGACGTCAGATCCGGTGCAAGATCACTTATGCCCGGATCCACATGCGCAGGACCGGCCGCAGCGTGAATCAACCGGACTCTGGTTTCAAAACGGGTCTGTCCCATGGCCCCGGTGGCAAAAAGGCACAGGCAGACCACTGCATACAGGGTCTTGCGATAAATCAAATCCTTTTCCTCCGCTGTTCAGGTTTTAAAAAGCCAGATCATGGTGAGGGACTGATTTTTTATTTCCATTATCATAACCGATGCCCCGGTATAGTCAATGGATTTTATGATGGCAAACAGGGTGGACTGACCCTGTCATCCGCCGATGGATGTCATATGGCTGATGGGGATATCTCTGGGCCGGTCCTGATTGAGGGTATGAAACAACGGCTTGTGGGCGAGGGCGGACTGAATGATCTCTTTGAGCCGGGCATCGCTGGCACCTTCCCGCAGGGGGGTCAATATATCCTTTTCATAGTCATTGAGCAGGCAGGGCCTTAAAAATCCCCGGGAAGTCAGCCGCAGGCGGTTGCAGTCACTGCAGAAGTGCGAAGAGATGGGGGTGATGAATCCCACCACTCCCGGTGCATCCGGCAATTGAAATTTTTTGGCCGGTCCGTCACCGGCTTTGTGGACCAGAGGGGTCAACGGCCCCATGGCAGTTTCAATCCGCTGCCGGATTTCAGCGGTCAACACCTGCTGCTGTCTTTCCACCAGGGAATCGCCCATGGGCATGTACTCAATAAACCGGATGTGAAAGGGATATTTGCGGGTCAGCCCGGCAATGTCAACGATTTCATCGTCATTGATTCCCCGTAGTATCACGGCATTGATCTTTACCGGTGCCATGCCCAGAGTATGGGCCGTCATGATGGCATCCCAGACCCTGTCAAACCGGTTTCGGCCGGTAATGGCGGCAAAGCGGACAGGATCCAGGGTGTCCAGGCTGAAATTGAGTCGATGGATGCCCAGGTCGATGAGCGCCTGAATCTTGTCTCGTGTCAGCAGGGCGCCGTTGGTGGTGATGGAAATATCTGTCAGTGCTTCCATGGCGCACAGTTTTTCCAGAAACAAAAAAATGTTCTTTCTTACAAACGGCTCGCCTCCGGTAACCCGTACCTTGGTGATTCCCATTTCACAGGCCAGCCGGGTTATTTTCAGAATTTCCTCATACCGGGCGATCTGCGGGTGTGGAATGACTGAAAAAGGGGCTGCCGGCACGCAGTATTGGCACCTGAAATTGCACCGGTCGGTCACCGATATCCGCAGATAATTGATGGAACGGCCCCCGGCGATCATGATGCGGCCCGGGAATAATATTTTAAAAGGCCGTCCACGAGTCCGGCAATGGTGTAAGGATCCGCCTCGACAGCCGGTTCAAGCCCGAAGGTTCTGGCGGTGTCTGAGGTGATGGGACCGATGCTGGCGATGGTGACGCCCGTTAAGAGATTTGCCTGGTCCGGCGACAGCAGGGACATGAAATTGGAGACGGTGGAGGAGCTGGTAAAGGTGATGGCATCGACCTGTTTTTTATTCAGCAGATCCAGCAGGGTCGCGCCGGCATCTGTTTCGAGAACCGTTTCATAGGCCGTGACCTCATCCACGGCCGCCCCCATTCTGGTAAGTTCTTCGGGCAGGATGGTCCGGGCTTTTCTGGCCCGGGGCAGCAGCACCTGTTTACCCTGGATATCGGCCCCGGAGAAGGCGGCCACCACTGATTCCGCCCGGAAGGTTTCCGGCAGGATGTCGCTGATGATGCCAAAGTCCGCCAGGCGTTCTTTGGTTACCGGTCCGATGCAGGCGAATTTCAGGTGTCCCAGGATCCGGACATCCTTTCCCATGCCAAACAGGGTGTCAAAGAAAAACTTTACCCCGTTAACAGAGGTGAACACTACCCAGTCATATTCCCGGATGCGGTCGATGGCTTTCCTGAGCGGCGTGCCGTCTGCCGGCGGCTGGATCCGGATGGTTGGGATTTCAATGCACTGGGCGCCCAGGCGGGTCAGATCTTCCCTGAGGCCCGATGCCTGGGCCCGTGCCCGGGTGACAACGATTTTTTTTCCAAACAACGGTGTTTTGTCAAACCAGGCCAGCTCCTTTCGCAAAGACACCACCGGCCCCACCACAATGACGGCCGGGGATGTCAGCTTTGCCTGCCGGACCTTTTCCACAATGGTTTCCAGGGTGCCGGTGACGGTTTGCTGCTGCGGGGTGGTTCCCCATTGCACCAGGGCCACGGGCGTATCCGCCGGCTTGCCGTGGGCCGTCAGATGGGTGACGATGTTTTCCAGGTTTTTGACCCCCATGAGAAACACCAGGGTGGCATCGGCTTTGGCAAAGATATCCCACTGCATGCGGGAATTCTCCCTGGCAGGATCTTCATGGCCGGTGATAAAGCAGACAAACGAGGTAAAGTCCCGGTGGGTGACGGGAATCCCGGCATAGGCCGGGGCGGCTATGGCGGAGGTCACTCCGGGTATCACTTCATAGGCCACCCCGGCGGCCAGCAGTTCCTGGGCCTCTTCAGCCCCCCTGCCGAAGACAAAGGGGTCTCCGCCCTTGAGCCGTGCCACCCGCAGGCCCTGGGTGGCTTTTTCCACGAGCAGCTGGTTGATTTTATCCTGGGTCAGGGTATGGTCTCCGCCCTTTTTACCCACATAGATGCACTGGGCGTTTTCTGATGCATGGGCCAGCAGGGAGGGAGATGCCAGGTAGTCATATACCACCACGTCCGCCTGCGCAATGCAGGATTTTGCCTTGAGGGTCAGAAGGCCCGGGTCTCCGGGTCCGGCCCCGATCAAATAGACCTTGCCTGATTTATCCGCCATGGGGTTCGATCGCCTCCAATATCTGTCTGCCGCCTTTTTCAAGAACTGTTCTTGCCAGATCCCGTCCACGGTCTTCAATCCGGTGAATCGGGGCTGTGACGTTTTCTCTGACCAGATGCCGGCCGTTTTCGGACGCCACCAGGGCAATGAGATGGACCTGGTCTGCCGTGATTTCGCCGTAACATGCCACCGGAATATGGCAGGAGCCTTCAATCTGTTTTAAGAACGCCCGTTCCCCCATTACGCAGGCCCGGGTGGGGCCATGATCCAGTCTTTCCATGATCCGGGCTGTTTGAGGATCGTCTTTGCGGGTTTCAATGCACAGCGCCCCCTGTCCCACCGCCGGTACCATGGCGGCAACATCGAGGTACTGGGTAATTTTATCTGCCAGGCCCAGGCGGTGCAGGCCTGCCGCTGCCAGGACAATGGCATCATATTCCTTGTCAGCCAGTTTGCGCAGACGGGTGTCCAGGTTGCCCCGGATGGACACAATTTCCAGATCAGGCCGCAGATGTCTGAGCTGGGAAGCCCGCCGCAGGCTGGAAGTTCCCACCCTGGCCCCTGAAGGGTAATCCGCCAGGGCCAGGCCTTGCCTGGAAATCAGCACATCAAAGGGGTTTTCCCGGCAGGGAACCGCTCCGATGGTCAGCCCTGAAGGCAGTTCTCCGGGCATGTCCTTCATGCTGTGGACTGCCAGGTGGATCTCGCTGGCGAGCAGGGCTGTTTCAATTTCCTTTACAAACAGGCCCTTGCCCCCCACCTGGGCCAGGGGCCGGTCCGTGATCCGGTCGCCGGTGGTCTTGATCACGGTGATGGTCACAACCGTGTCTGGAAAGGCCGAAGTGATAAGCGTTTTCACATGATCGGCCTGCCACAGGGCCAGCTGGCTGCCCCGGGTGCCGATCCTTATTTCCCGGGTCATGGATTATGACACACCACAGGAGGCACAACTGCTTGCCGCACAGCTCCCGCAGGCCGAAGACCCGGCCGAGGCGGTTACCCGGCTTTCACCCCCGGGGCCGGTGGATTTGGAAACAAATCCGCACCTGGACATCAGCCGGGACAGATCCCGGCTGTCACAGCCCGGACAGGCCGGCCTGTCGCTGCCCATAACCAGGGTTTCAAACTCTTTTTCACACACGTTGCACTTATATTCATAAATCGGCATGAGGCCACCTCATTTGGTATGATCGTCAAATAAAAAAATAATATAAGAAGTTTTGACCGGTTTTTCAAGGGAGGGAACAAAGATAAATACCATGGACAGACACCCTGCAGGTATCAGAGGGCTTCGATAATACCGGCAGCCAGCAGGGGGATGAGCAGTTCATGGTGGCCCACAATGCTGTAGCCTTTTCCCTTTCCCCGGGTGGGACGGTTCACCACGTTGGTCATGGGCCGGTAATGGCGGATGAAGTCCAGGTTCACCGTGGTAAAGTCATCTATGGGATATCCCAGGTTCCTGGCCAGGGTAAGGGCCTTGAGAAACACTTCAGGCAGGATGACGGCGGATCCGGCATTGATGAATACCCCGTTTTGAAGCCGGGAAATATGTGCGGCAAAGGTTTTGAAATCATGGAGGGATGCCTGGCCGCAGGCTGCTCCGTCAAACCGGGGATGCATATGAAGGATATCGGTTCCCAGGGCCACGTGCACGGTCACGGGAATGTTGAGCCGGGCCCCGGCAGCGGTCAGGCTCAGGTGTTTGAAAGGCATGTCACAGGACAGTATCCGGTCTCCCACGGCCCGGCCCAGTCCCCCATTGCCGGCTGACGCCTGTGAAATGGCCTGGTTGAGATGGTCTGCGGTTTCCCGGGCCATGCCGAAGCTGCCGTTCTGAAGACTGCCGGCCACATCCTCGGAGGTCCGGCCGGTCATGGCCACTTCCAGGTCATGGATAATGCCGGCCCCGTTCATGGCGATCAGCGTGATGATCTGTTTTTCCATCAGATCGATGATCACCGGCGGCATGCCGGTTTTGATGACATGGCCCCCCATGGCAAAGCACACCGGATGTCCTTTCCGGACCGCCAACACGATTGCCTGGATCACGGCGCGGATATCTGTGCCGGCCAGAATGGCGGGCAGGGTTTCCAGAAACGCACCTAAGCCGCCGCCTTTTTGCCAGGGTTTGGCAAAATCATCGATGGATACCAGGCTTTTGCGGTCCCGGATGGAACAGGTTTTCAGCCCGGAGAGATCCAGATGACCGTCCGCTGGTTTCATCTGAACAGCAGCCTTTCGGTGAGATCACACAGAATGTGGGCCAGCAGGATATGGGTTTCCTGGATCCTGGCGGTGACCGGGGAGCCTACATTGAAGCCGATGTCACACAGCCCGGTGAGCTGTCCTGCCGGACCCGAGAATCCCACCAGGAAAAGGCCCATCTCACGGGCTTGTTCAGCGGCCCGGATGACATTGGAAGAATTGCCGGAAGTGGAAATGGCAAGAGCCAGATCATTTTTTCTTCCCAGGGCCTGGACCTGTTTCTTGAAAATATCATCAAATGAATAATCGTTGCCGATGCTGGTGATGACCGATGTGTCACAGGTCAGGGCAAGGGCGGCCAGGGGCGGTCTTTCCATGGCAAACCGGTTGACGAATTCGGCGGCGATGTGCTGACAGTCCGCTGCACTGCCGCCGTTGCCGAACAACAGGATCTTGTTGCCCGATGCCAGGGTGTCGGCCATTTTCCTGGCACATGTTTCCACCAGGGCCTGGTTGGCGTTGAAAAATGACTGTGCAACCTGGATGCTGTCTGTCACGGTTGCCTGGATCAGGTCGTTGAAATGGGTCAGGTGCATGGGGGCTCTTTTGATGTTATGCGAATTTCTGTTTTATTTCCGGGGTATCTTGTGCCTGGGCCAATTGTCTGACCTGATTCAGCCGTTCCCG
>DATHSR010000226.1:0-4773 GCA_035464035.1 Desulfotignum sp.
GAAAACCGCTGCCGCCTCCCAGCCGCAAAAAATTATGCTAAAATGCATTCTTTTTCTGCCCCCCTTCCGGGTGTCAAAATGTTTTTAATCTTTAATAACAGGTATTTGAGAAAATATTCCCCGGAAGTATGCAAAATTGCATTTTTATGCAGATATGACGGGCCTTCCCGTTGATGCGCAGAATGACACATGGCCCCTTTTGTTCCGGAATATCGCTGGAATGCCCTTTTCAGACCGGATCTTGCAAATAAAATGCTGCACTGGCATATGTTTTGCTCTGTCCATTCCCATAAGAAACACACCAACCCCCATGTTTGGAGATATTAAAATGACTGCCACCAAAACCCAGTATTTCAATGAACTCAGACAGGCCCATGTGTCCCAGGGCCCTGCCAACATCACCCCCGCTGTCATCGCCAAGGCCAGCGGCGCCACCATGACCGATGTGGACGGAAAAGAATTTATCGATTTTGCCGGCGGCATCGGGGTCAACAACGTGGGCCATGCGCACCCCAAGGTGGTCCAGGCCATCAAGGACCAGGCCGACCGGTTCATCCACACCTGCTTCCATGTGGGCATGTATGAATCCTACATCGAACTGGCCCGGCAGCTCAATTCCCTGACCCCGGGGGATTTTCCCAAAAAGACCATGTTTGCCAACTCCGGGGCCGAAGCGGTGGAAAATGCCGTGAAAGTCGCCCGGTATGCCACCAAACGCCCGGCAGTGATCGCCTTTGAAAACGGATTCCACGGCCGGACCCTCATGACCATGACCCTGACCAGCAAGATCAAGCCCTATAAATACGGATTCGGGCCGTTTGCGCCGGAAGTGTACCGCCTGCCCTATGCCTATTGCTACCGGTGCCCGGTGGGGTGCGCCTATCCTTCGTGCAACATTGCCTGTGCCGACCTGATTGAATCGTTTTTCATCACCCATGTGGACCCGGAATCCTGTGCCGCCATCATTGCCGAACCGATCCAGGGGGAGGGCGGCTTTGTGACCCCGCCGCCGGAATATTTCCCGAAACTGGCCGCCATCGCCAGAAAATACGGCATCCTGCTGATCATGGACGAAGTGCAGTCCGGAGCCGGCCGCACCGGCAAATTTCTGGCCACTGAACACTGGGGCATTGAACCGGACATCGTCACGATGGCCAAAAGCCTGGCCGGCGGCATGCCCCTGAGTGCGGTCACCGGGAGAAAAGAGCTGATGGATGCGCCCCACCCCGGCGGCCTGGGGGGCACCTACAGCGGCAATCCACTGTCCTGCCGGGCCGCCCTGGCGGTCCTGGAAATTCTGTTCAAAGACAACCTGCTCGATCGGTCCCGGCAGCTGGGAGAAATACTGCAGCAGCGGTTCACCGAGCTGGCGGCCCGCCACGAGATCATCGGCGAAGTCCGGGGAAAAGGCCCCATGCTGGCCCTGGAACTGGTCACCGACAGAAAGACAAAGGAACCGGCCACCGAAGCCGCCAAAAAACTGACCCAGATCTGCTATGAAAAGGGGCTGGTGATTCTTTCCTGCGGCAATTTCGGCAATGTGATCCGGACCCTGATGCCCTTTGTCATTACCGATGAACAGCTTGACAGGGGACTTTCCATACTGGAAGACGGATTGACGGCACTCAGAAAGTAACCCGACAGGCCGTGTGATACCCATGGAAAACGATGCCGGTCAGCCCGGTTCAAGGAGTCGTCATGAAAGGTTTTTTCAACCGCATTCTCATCATTGATACCACCCGCCGGACCACGCAGGTAGAACCCGCTGGTGAGAAGATCCTGCAACAGTATCTGGGGGGCAAGGGACTGGCCACCCACCTGCTGCTCACATACAACCCGCCGGGGGTGGATCCCCTGGCGCCGGAAAACCACCTGATCGTGGCCACCGGCCCTTTGACCGACAGCCCGGTCTTCGGGAGCTGCCGGTACGGCGTGTTCTCCAAGTCACCTTTGACCGGATTCTATGCGGAAAGCTATTCCGGCGGCCGGGCCGCCGTGCCCGTCAGCCGCACCGGGTATGATGCGGTGGTCATCACCGGGGCGGCCCCGGACCCGGTCTGGATCGAAATCACCGATGATGCGGTTGCGTTTCATGACGCGCGGCATCTGTGGGGAAAAGACACCTATGAAACAGAAGACGCCGTCAAGCAGGCCTGCGGCGTCAGGGACGCCGCTGCCCTGGTCATCGGACCGGCCGGTGAAAACCTGGTGAAGTTTGCCGTCATTGAAAATGATTACTGGCGGTCTGCCGGCCGCACCGGCATGGGCGCGGTCATGGGATCCAAGAACATCAAGGCCCTGGTGTTCCATGGTGAACAGGAACGGTCTTTTCATGATCCGGAAAAAATGAAGCAGTATGCCCGGACCATGGCCAAAGACCTGAACCAGCACCCGGCCACCCGCACCTACCGAAGCCAGGGCACACCGGTGATGGTGGACGGTCTGAACAAGGCCGGGGCGTTCCCGGCCCGGTACTGGGCTCAGGGAACCTGTGACCATTTTGAAAAGATCAATGCCGCAGCCATGGCTGAAAAACTGGGGGCCCGGCCCCGGTCCTGCAAGACCTGTTTCATGGGATGCGGCAAACTGGTCACGGTCCGGCAGGGCCGCCACGCCGGACTGAAACTGGAAGGTCCGGAGTATGAAACCATCTATGCCTTCGGCGGGCTGTGCATGATCGACAGCATCGAGGAGATCGCCTGGCTCAACGACCTGTGCGACCGTCTCGGGATCGACACCATCACGGCCGGCAACCTGGCGGCCCTGGCCATCGAAGCGTCGGGCCGGGGAAAGATCAAGGAAAAACTGGCATACGGGGATGCCGATGCCGTGGCTGACCTGCTCAACAAAATCGCCCGGCGGGAAGGGATCGGGGGCCTTCTGGCCGACGGCATCAAAACCGCAGCCCCGGAGATGGGCATGGCGGACATGGCGGTGCATGTCAAGGGAATGGAGCCGGCCGGATATGACCCCAGAGTCCTGAAGGGCATGGGCCTGGCCTATGCCGTCAGCCCCCGGGGGGCCTGCCACCTGCGAAGCACCTTCTACAAACCCGAGCTGGCCGGCATGATCGATCCGGACCAGATCGACGGGAAGGCCGAACTTTTCCTGGATTTTGAGGACCGGTGCACCCTGTTTGACACCCTGATTCTGTGCCGGTTTTACAGAGATTTCTATCCCTGGGAGGAACTGTCCGCCCTCACGGCCATGGCCACCGGCATCACCCTGTCCAAAGAGGCACTGCAGGCCACAGCCTCCCGGGTCACGAACCTCACCCGCCGGTTCAACCTGCAGGAAGGCCTGACCCTAAAAGATGATTTTCTGCCCGCACGGCTGCTGACAGAAAAGCTTCCCAACGGTAAAGGCATCACCGGACCCGAGCTCACCCGGCTGGTCCAGGATTACTACCGGCTGCGGGGATGGGATGAAAACGGCATCCCTGCCCCTGAAACCGGCGCATGACGCCACCGCTTTCCAGAAAACCCGGGGCTGTCACGCCAAAGGCCCCGGTTCGCCGGCCGGTTTTGTCAGGCAATATTTTTTCAGCTTCCTGGCAATGGTGGACTGATTGATGCCCAGCAGTCTTGCCGCATTTTCCTGGGTCTTTGCCTGTTTCAAGGCCGAGGCCAGCACCGCTTTTTCCAGGTCCGCCACCATCTGGCCCAGGGTCTGACCCGGATGCCAGGGGGTGCCGGCCAGCCGGGATGCGGCCGCCGCCTTCCGGATGCTGCCGGGCAGGTCTTCATACCGGATCTGGCTGTTTCTGGCCATGACCACCAGGCGTTCGCAGATATTGATCAATTCCCTGACATTGCCGGGGAAAGGATAGGCGGCCAGGGCATCCATGGCCTCTCTGGACAGGCGCATGTCCGGCTTTCCATATTTTTTGCTGAAGATCTCCAGATAATGGATGGTCAGGGGCACCAGGCACTCGGTGCGTTCCCGCAGGGGCGGAATCTTCAGGGGGATCACGTTGAGCCGGTAGTACAGGTCGCTGCGGAACTGTTTGTCGGCGATCATCTCCTTTAGATCCCGGTTGGTGGCCGCAACGATCCGCACATCCACCTGCCTGCCCCGGTTGCTTCCCACCCGGGAAATCACCCCGTCCTCCAGAAATTTCAACAGCTTCACCTGGGATGCCAGGGGCAGTTCCGCGATTTCATCCAGAAAAATGATGCCTTTGTCCCCGGTTTCAAATTTTCCGGGCTTGCCTTTTTGGCCCGCCCCGGTGAACGCGCCTTTTTCATATCCGAACAGCTCGCTTTCCACCAGGGTATCCGGGATGGCGCCGCAGTTGATCTTGATCATGGGATGCCCGGACCGGGATGAATATTTGTGGATCAGATCGGCGATCACCCCCTTGCCGGTCCCGGATTCCCCTAAAATCAGCACCGTGGAATCCACCTGGGCCAGCTTGATGGCCTTTTGAACGGTTTTGCGGAATTCAGCGCTCTGGGCGATAATCTGCCGGGACTCGGTTTCTGCGATCTGTTTTTCCAGGATATCCTGTTTGTACTGTTCGGCAAGGGCTGCATTCTCTTTCAGCTGTTCCTGGAGCCGGTTGATTTGTGTGATATCCCGCTCATTGACCACCACCCGGAACAGGTCCCCGTTTTTATCGAACACCGGGGTCCCGGTGAGAAACAGGTCCCGGCCGATGCGGGTTTTCTGGATCAAAGACACTTTTTTCCGGGTTTTGATCACCTCCAGGGTGACAGACCGGTCCACCAGTTTTTTTTCCACCAGCTCACTCATGTGTTTGCCGATCACATC
>DATHSR010000227.1:0-2981 GCA_035464035.1 Desulfotignum sp.
AAACAGGGACATGAAATACAGGCCGGCACCGATTTCAGAAAAAAAGAAGGCCAGCCACAGAAAAATGCCTTTGTCATCGATCCACTGCCGCTGCCGGGTGGGGCTGATCATCCACTCATAGGGTTTGATCCCCGATCCGTCGGACGGAAACATGGTTTCAACTAAGTCTTGATGTTTGTCATTCATGGTGTCACCCTCCTAATTGGCTTTGTAAATCTTGACGGCAACAGCGGTTTCCATGTTACCGGCAACCGGGTCAAAGTATTTAAGTTTGGACGGCAGCAGCTTGCAGAAATTGGCGCCCTTGCCCTTGGCAACGGGCCGTCCATCCGCCCACAAACCGCCCTGGCCGGCAATGCCGATCACTTTGGGACTCTGGGCTTCCATGGTTTTGACAATCCCTCTTTCCTTGACACCGTATTTATTCTCGATCCAGATAATGTCACCGTCTTTGATTTTCCGCTCCTTTGCCATGGTAGTGTTCAGCGTGATGGTAAAGGTATAGGGGCACATCCTGGAAACTTCATCCACATAAGGGTTCTGGAACGTGGTGTTGTTGGTGTGCAGGATATCTCTGTAGGAGAAGGCCAAAAGGTCATACTCATTGTCCAGATCTTTGTGGGATTCCGGCCAGAACCAGGTGGGCAGGGGGGTGAACTGATCCATGTCCAGCCCAAGTTTTTTATACTCAAATCCGGTGTCATTGAATATTTTTTCCATATTCCGTCGGTCATGGATCAGGTATTCCATGTAAACCGGGCACCGGGAATCAATGTTCCACCGCCAGTAGACATCTTCGATGGGTTTGTGCCAGGTGGCATATCCCTGTTTTTCTATTTTTTCCTTGTCAGGACCGTACACCCATTTGAGAATCCGTTCGCCGATCTGTTTCCAGGTCAGGACCTCACCGGGTTTGATCTGCAGTTCCGGATCCTTGACCCCGTAATAATCATTGAGCTTGGCGTTGAATTTGTCCAGCACGCCCACCCGGTTGGCCACATCGATGTACACATCCATGAAGAATCTGGATTCACCGATGGGTTTGGCCACCGGCTGCTGCAGGTGCACATACCAGTCTTCATAGGAGGGAGAGCCGGAAAAGAAGAACGCGTCGATTTCAGAAGACCAGCAATCTTTTTCCAGGTAGGACACATCCGGCAGAATCAGGTCCCCGATGGCCTGATCGGTTTCATTGACCCACAGGTCCATCTGAACCACAAAGCAGTCCTTGAAGTTCTTCACCGCCACATCCCAGTCAGAGTTGCTGATCACGAAGTTGGCGGAAATCCCGAAAATCATTTCCGGTTTAGACTTCATCCCCAGTTTCTCATGAATGTAATCCACCTCTTCCACATACGGGATATGGGACAGGGTGCAGTGGGTCCAGATATCCACACACCCCATGTTGGTGGCCGGATAGCTCGGGGCGTGGACCGGCCAGGGATCATGGGAGTAGAATACCGAGGGCACGATCACCCCGTCGGTTCCCACCGAACAGGTCTGCTCGTAATGCCCGCCCGGATAGGCCCGGCGGATGGCCGGCCAGCCCAAGGTGCCGCCGGGAACGTCTTCAGCCCCCACCAGCTGGCTCATCAGGTCAATGGCCGCCACCTGGTGGATCCCGTTGGTATGGCCCTGGGAACCCCGGAATGTGACCGAAGACACCGGCCGGTAGGGAAAGGTTTTGCCTTCGATGGTGATGGTGGAGCCGATCTGGGCGTTATCCACCCAGCCCTTGGCCACTTCCAGAATCTTGGCCGCCGGTACCGTGGATATCTCGGCTGCCCATTCCACGGTATACTGTTTCAGATGCTCCTTAAAGGGCACAAAACAGGGCCGGACCTTTTCACCGTTGTATTCATATTCGCCCGCCAGGGCCAGATCTTCCCAGGCAGCGGATGTATCGTCATATTCTTTCACCTTGCCGTCCTTGGTATCATACACCAGCGGTTTGTCGCTCGTTTCATGACGCATGTAGGTGCCGTCATCCTTGATCAGGTAGACAAAGTTGGTCTTGGCCTTGAGATAGAGTTCATCCATCTCGCCTCTGATGTTCACGATATAGTTGGCAATGGCAAGACCCACGGCCGTATCCGTGCCCGGAAGAATGGCCAGCCACTCGGTGGCCTTGCCGCCGGCAAAATTGCCCATGGGGTCGAACACGATCTCCTTGATGCCCCGGCGAATCGCATCGGCCCGCAGCCTTGCGTTGGTCATGGCGGAATGTCCGGAACCCGTGCCTTTGCTGGAGCCCCATTTCAATACATATTTGGTGTACCGCCAGTCCGGTGCGATGGACCAGGCGCCGTGGATCAGGCCCCCCAGCATGTGGCAGGCATTACCGCAGTGCAGGCTGCCACCGCCGATGATGAAGTTGCCGTTGTTTTTCACACCATATGCCTGGGCATAGAAGTAGGGATGGTTGTGGGGACCGTCGGACGCCCGCATGGTCTGGTTGGTGAACAATATCTTGTTGGGATCGTCTTCCATGATTTTTTTCATCTTGGTGGCGATCATCTCCAGGGCTTCTTCCCACTCGATCTCTTTCCATTTGGGGTCCACCCCGATCCCTTTTTCCGGATTGGTGCGCAGCAGCGGTTTTTTGATGCGGTTGGGGTCATGGTAGTACATGAGTCCGGCCGCACCCTTGCCGCACAGGCCGGCACCCGTGCCGCCCATGGTACTCTCCTTGATGCCCTCGATCTTCACCGGCACCCCGTTCACCACCCGCACTTTGGCACCACAGCCGCAATAGCAGACGCCACAGGTGGTATTTACCCATTTGTCTTCCCAAATTTCATCTGTCTTATAGGTCATAACGCCTCCTGTTTAATCAATGTAATAAACGGCAGGTTCCGTGCCGAATTCTTTTCTGAGCTGTTTGCCCTTTTTTTCCATGATCAGCCGGGTGATCTCGCTGTTGGGATCATCCTGGTCCCCGAATATCCGGGCACCCACCGGGCAGATATTGACGCATGCAT
>DATHSR010000228.1:0-2603 GCA_035464035.1 Desulfotignum sp.
TTCGCATATGCCCTCATGGCCCTGCCCGAGCTGCTGCAGGGCACCGTGGTCACCCTGAAGCTGACCGCCGGTGCCCTGGTCATCGGCCTGGCCATCGGGCTGCCGCTGTCGCTGCTTCGGGTATACGGCCCAAAGCTGATCCAGCCGGTCTGCAGTGCTTATCTGACGGTGTTCAGGGGCACGCCGTTGCTGGTGCAGCTGTTTGTGGTGTATTACGGTCTGCCTGAGATCGGGCTGTCCTTTTCCCGCATGACCGCGGCCTTCATCACCCTGGGTTGCAACTCCGGGGCCTATCAGTGCGAGTATTTCAGGGGCGCCATCCAGGCGGTTTCCAGAGGCCAGATGCAGGCGGCCCGGGGAATCGGCATGAGCCGGCTCCAGGGCATCCGGCACATCATCCTGCCCCAGGCGCTGCGCCTGGTGATTCCGGCCTGGTCCAACGAGCTCATTGCCATGGTGAAGTATACCGCCATCGTGTTTCTCATTGCGGTGCCGGATCTGATGAACAAGGCCAAAATCCTGTCCAGCCAGAATTTTGCCCCCATCCAGACCTATCTGCTGGTGGCCCTGATCTACCTGGTGCTGGTAGGATTTTTAAGCCTGGTCCTGCACGGGATCCAGAGAAAGCTGGCGGTGCCCGGCCTGGACGCCGGCCTGGACAGCCGCTGATCTCAGACAACCCATGAAACCCTTTTTAACCGATTCAAGGAAAACCGGACGGATTCAACAGGATCTTACCGGGCTGCTGGGACCTGACCAGTGCCTGTTCGCCCTGGAAGACCGGTGGACCTATGCCTTTGATGCCGGGGCGGATCAGGCCGTGCCCCTGGCCGTGGTGTTTGCCCATACCCCGGCAGATGTCTGCAAGGTGATGCAGTACGCTGCGGCCCGACACATTCCGGTGGTGCCCAGAGGGGCCGGATCCGGCCTGACCGGCGGGGCCGTGCCCGCCATGGGCGGCATCGTCCTGGTGCTGGAACGGATGAACCGGATCCTGGAAATCGATACCGACAACCTGTGCGCCACCGTGGAAACCGGGGTGATCACGGGCATACTCCAGAAGGCCGTGGAAAAAAAAGGGCTGTTTTATCCGCCGGATCCGGCCAGTGCCGGATTTTCCACCATCGGCGGCAATATTGCAGAAAATGCCGGCGGTATGCGGGCCGCCAAGTACGGAGTCACCAAGCAGTATGTCCTGGGCCTGGAGGTGGTCCTTCCAGACGGCCGGCTGGTCACTCTGGGATCCAAATGCATCAAGGATGTGGTGGGCTATTCCATGACCGAACTGTTCGTGGGATCGGAAGGCACCCTGGGGGTGATCACCAAAGCCATTGTCCGACTGGTACCCCTGCCCGAAACCCTACAGACTCTGGCCGTCAGTTTTCCGGACATCCAGGCCGCCGGAAAGGTGGTGCCGCTGCTTCTCAAAAGCGGGGTGGTGCCCTGTACCCTGGAATTCATTGACAGTTTCTGCCTGGCAGCGGTGAAAAATACGGGGCTTTCACGCCGTGTCGCATTCCTGATCCCTCCGGATACCCGGGCCATGCTGCTCATCGAACTGGACGGAGATGCCGACACCGTGACAAAGGAGGGGGCAGCGGTCCGGCGGATCTGTGAGCGGTGCGGAGCCACCGGGTTTCATTCCGCCCGAAATCCAGCAGAACGGGAACAGCTCTGGGAAATCCGCCGCAGCATCCACGGGGCCCTGGCAGGACTTTGTCCGCACTGGCTGGAAGAGGATATTGCCGTACCGCCGGCATCCATCCCGGACATGCTGGAAAAGCTGGCGGCCCTGGCTCGGGAACAACATCTGCGGATCCTGTCCTTCGGGCATTTTGCCGACGGTAATATCCACCTGAGTGTCGCAGAAGAGTCAGCCCCTTTGTCTCCCCAGCGCGCAAAGGAAGTCACTCAACGAATATTTTCTTTAACAAAAGCTCTGGGCGGGCGGATTGCCGCTGAACACGGCATCGGCCTGGCCAAAAAGGAATACCTGGGGCTCAATCTGGATGATGCCACCCTGGATCTGGCGCTGCAGATCAAAAAAATGCTGGATCCGTCCGGTATCCTCAACCCGGGCAAAATTTTTCCCCGGCACCTCTGGGATAAAAAGTTTGGAAAACTTTAGAACTGGGGAAACCACCTGGAACGAAAAGGCGGCCTTGTGCCCGGCTCAGGTCCTGCCGGGCACAAGGCCGCATCAAGGATGGTTGACCCGATAATAGAAGCCAGTGGGTCTAACTGGCCAGAAGCGACCGGTCATCCTCCAGGCCTTTTAGTTCAAACCGCTTCACCTTGCCGGTGGCGGTCTTGGGTAGATCCTCCACAAAATGGATCCACCGGGGAAACTTGTAGTGGGCCAGTTCTTTTTTCACATAGGATTTGATCTCTTTCTCCAGATCCGGTGAAGCTTCAAATCCCTTGTTCAACACGATGTAGGCGCTGGGTTTCACCAGGTTTTCATCGTCTCTGCCCGGCACCACAGCGCATTCCAGAACCGCCGGATGGCCTATGAGACAGGCTTCCACCTCGATGGGGGAGACCCAGATGCCGCCCACCTTGAGCATGTCGTTGGACCGGCCCACATAATAGAAAAAACCGTC
>DATHSR010000229.1:0-4648 GCA_035464035.1 Desulfotignum sp.
CTGCGAATTCAACTGTACCCTGTGCACCCAGGTGTGCCCCACCCGGGCCCTGGTGCTGTTGAACCTGGAACAGAAACACAGATTTGTGCTGGGAACCGCCTGGTTTGACAAAAACCGCTGCATTCCCTATGCGGATAAAAAGCCCTGCATCGTGTGCGAAGAACACTGCCCGGTGCATGACAAGGCCATCAAGTTTGACACGGTCACGGTCCGGGATGGCCCGGGCCGGACCATTTCGCTCAAGCAGCCTTATGTGAGGCAGGACCTGTGCATCGGATGCGGGATCTGTGAACATGTGTGCCCGGTGCCCGGGGAAGCCGCGGTGAGGGTGGGTAAAGTAAACAAGGAGATGTTGATATGAAAGCACTGATTCTGGCGGCCCATGGGAGCCGTCAGCCGGCTTCGGCCCGGGAAGTGGCCGCCCTGGCGGAAAAACTGGATGAAAAGGTCCGGAAAGATCGCGCCAAAGGCATTTACACTGTGGCCCATGCGTTTTTGCAATTCTGCACCCCCTCCCTGGAAACGGTGATTCAGGGCCTGGCGGAACAGGGAGTGGACGAAATGATCATCTTTCCCTTTTTCATTTCCGCCGGCAGCCATGTCCAGAGCGATATCCCCCGGGAAGTGGACAAGGTCCGGTCCCGGTACCCGGGGGTGCGGTTTTCCATCACCCGGCATCTCGGGGTTCTTGAACCCATTGAAGAGATCATCCTGAACGAAGCGGCCGCAGGGAATGAAGCCTTTTCGCCCGGGATTCAGGCAGGCCGATAATGGACCGGACAGGGATCGTTCTTGTCAAGACCGGGGATACTTTTCCGGACATCCGTGAAACCCTTCAGGACTTCGAGCACTGGATCACCCGGGGCCTGGGGGGGGATCCCAGGCAGATCGATGTGGTCAACGCCCCGGCCCTGGACCCGCTGCCCGGGGCGGCCGTCATTGCCGGGGTGGTGATTGCCGGTTCCCATGCCATGGTCACCCAGAACCTGGACTGGAGCCTGAGAGTTGAAAAATGGCTGGCCCCGGTTGTGGGGGCAGGGATCCCGGTGCTGGGCATCTGCTATGGCCATCAGCTGCTGGCCAAAGCCATGGGCGGCCTTGTGGACTTTCACCCCCAGGGCCTTGAGATCGGCACCGCAGCCATCCATCTCACCCATGCTGCCACGGCAGACCCGCTGTTCCATGATCTGCCGGCGGTCATCACCGCGCATACCTGTCATTCCCAGACAGTGCTGCGCCTGCCTGAAGGGGCGGTGTGTCTGGCTGAAAACAGCCATGACCCCCATCATGCCTTCCGCCTGGGCCGGGCCGCCTGGGGGGTTCAGTTCCACCCTGAATACAGCCGGGCCGTCATGGCCGGATACATCGACAACATGGTGCCGGTGATCACTGCCCTGGGAAAAGACGCGGATCAATTGCGCCGGTCCGTGACCGATACCCCGGAAGCCTTGAAAATTCTGGAGCGGTTTGCCGGGCTGTGTCTGGCGTGACCCGCCGGCCCGGCTTCCGTCACCGGTTTCGATATGCCTGCCGGCCGGGTGCCGGGGCCTGTTTCATGCTGATTTTAACGGTTCAATGACCAGTCATAGTCCAGGTATTCCAGGCGGATATCCCCTTTGGCGGCGGCCTCGTCCAGGGCCTGTCCGAGCGGATCGTCGGCATGCTGGCGGATAAATGCCAGGGGGCCGGCAACGAAATCGCCTTCAAACCATTTGAAAATCGGGCTCACAAACAGGGTGCCGTCTCTTAGGAATACATTTTTCCGAAGATTGATGAACCGCCGGGTCTGGCGGTCCAGCTGATTTTCCAGGATACTGCCTTCATAGGGCGCATCCAGCAGGGGAGGGCAGCTTCTCGATGCGCAGTTGATGGCAAAATGCACCCGGGCATCCTTGAACCGGGGCCTGAGGATGTCATGTTCGATGTGGTCCAGGCTGACGGTAAACCGGTTGAGGGGGATGAATTTTCTGTTCCAGGGGTTGGAGAAGAAACCGCCGATCTCCTTGATGGAATTGATGCCCGGAAACCGGCTTAAAACCAGCTTGATGGTAAAGGCATTGTAGGCATTGATGTAAAAGGCGAACTGGTGATTGCGGGAAAGTGCCCCGGGGTCCGTGCTGCTCAGAATGGCCAGGTACTGGTCCAGAAGGGCTTCATCTTTTTTGAATCCGTCGTAATCCACCCGGGCGTCTGTGACATGGTTTGCAAGCAGTGCCGCCCAGATCCGGTTGTCCACCGGTTCGGCCCCATGGGATAAAAAAGGGAACATCAGGACCGCTATGATTGAAAAAAACAATTTTTTCATGGGGGTTCAGTAAACCATAATTTTGAGGCGTTTGCCACCTGATTTTCCATGGACGTCCGGATCAGACCGTGCCGATGCCGGCGGCCAGGTCCAGGCCCCCGTGGAAAAATGGCAGGGGCCGCAGCTTGAGAAAATTCATGCCGCCAAACTGTTTTTGGGGAAAGATCACACCCACCCGCCAGCCTTTGAAATCCGTCTTGAGTTTCTGGGCGACCTCTTTATAGAATGTTTTGGTATCACGGGTGGTTTCAAGGCGTCTGCCATAGGCCGGGTTCAAAACCAGCACCCCTTTTTTGCGGGTGAGCCGGTCCGGTACCAGGTCGAAAAAATCATGCTGGAACACCTGTACCGGCGAAAGAAATGCATGGCCCGCCAGGTTGGCGGCGGTGGCGGCCACAGCCCCAGGATCGATATCCGAGGCAAACACGGGGCCGCCCGGCCGGATCTGCCCGGCAGCCATTGACTTTACATGGGCAAAGGCGGCCGGACTGAAGGCGGGCCAGGCCTCACAGGCAAATCTGCGGAAGAATCCCGGAGGGACCCGGGCCTGGATCATGGCCCCTTCAATGGCAAAGGTGCCGGACCCGCACATGGGGTCCATCAGCAGGTCCTCGGATGAGAAATGCAGGGCGTCCAGGATGGCAAAGGCCAGGTTTTCCCGCAACGGGGCTGCGGTCACCTGTTTTTTGATGTTGCGCTTAAACAGCGGAATGCCCGACATATCCAAAGACACCTCAAACCGGTTGTTCTCCGACCGGACCATCAGGGTCTGGACCGGCAGGTCGTTTCTGGGCTGGGTATCGCCGCTGCGGTTGCCGCCCATTGCCGCCCGGATCACGGATCGGCACCGTTGTGCCACGGCATCGGTATGGTAGAGCCGGGAGGTGTGGGTGGTCACCTGGATGGCCGGTTCTGTGCCCGCAGGCAGAAACAGTTCCCAGTCCATGGCCTGGAGTTTTTTTTCCAGTTCGGAAAAATGCTGGGCCCTGAACCGGGCCAGGCGCATCAGAATCCGGGAAGGGCTCCGCAGCCACAAATTGGCCGCACAGGAATCCAGGAGCTTGCCAAAAAAGGTCACCCCGCCGGGAACGGCCTCAATATTTTTGACCGGGGCCGTCAGGCCCGTCAGTTCCCGGTGGCACAGCAGCCTGAGCCCGGGCGGGCAGACGGCAAAAAATTCATGCACCCTGGCACTGACCCGCCGTTTGACCCGCTTTTCAAAAGCAGCCTCCGCCATGCCGGCATCAGGCTTCCTGGTGGCAGGCATCCAGTATCCGGCGGATCCGTTTTTCAATCAGATCGATGACAGCGGCAATGGTATCGCCGGACACCCGGGGAACAGTGCGGGCCAGGTCAACGACCTGGGTTTCCGCCATTTCAGCGAGTTTGGATACCGCAAAGGTGTCCACCTCGCCTTCGGGTGCCACCAGCCCGCAGCCGCCGGCGACACCCAGAAAGGCATCGCCATGAAAAATGGGAACCATCAGCTTGGTCAGGCCGGCGTCACACTCTTCCACCAGGGGCTTGCGTGAATTTTTCACCAGGGCGGTCATGTTCATGTGGGCCGCGGAGCAGATGAATGTCTGTCCTTTTTCAGCCGCCTTGATGGCCGGGCACAACCGGTTGGAAAAATTTTTGACACTGGAGATGCGCACCCCGTCGGGGGTGAACACAGATCCCTGAAAGTTGAATTTTTCAAACAGCTCTTGTTCCAGCGCTTCCCAGGTTTCCAGGGGGCAGATATCGGTCAGTTTCATGTCTCTTTCCTGTAAATACGGGGCCAGGCTGCGATCCTTGCGCAACCTGACCCCGGAATTGGTTTTATAAATGTGAGTTTTTTACACCAGACTGCCGTGCAAGTCAATGGCCGGCTGCGGACGTCACATGCTTGCTGCAGTCAACGGAAACGGATGCGTGCCATGGGATTTATACGGGCTAACTGTTTCGGCCGCAGCAGGAACCCGGACCGGCACATCCGGATGCCTGGCCCGGAACTGATCCGCAGCAGGCGGTATCCTTGAGTCCGGGCAGGTGGTTTTTTGCCGGGCCGGATGCGGATGAATGGGCCGCCATCTGTTTGGTCAGACGGTTGCCGCCGCACGAACGGCACGCCGGTGTTTCATGGGTGCCCGTCACCAGCAGTTCAAAGCTTTCACCGCAGTCATCGCATATAAAATCAAACAAAGGCATACAGCCTCCTTTCCGGGTCACGGATCGGCCGTGACACCATGAATTGGAATTCCGGGCTGGCGGCACCTTTTTTTAAGGGGTAAGATAGGAGGGTAAGATGCCGCCATCCCGAAATTCCAACCAGCCTGGGGTCAACCAACCTGGGGTCAGGCC
>DATHSR010000230.1:0-6244 GCA_035464035.1 Desulfotignum sp.
ACATTGTCGATTTCCGGTTTTTCAAAGTCCCAGGATTTTTCCCTGCCTTCGGCCAGGTCCAGGCCGTTGATAAACCGGTGAATGCTTTCGGCCGCGGTCTTGCCGGATGCCACCGCATCCACCACGGATTTGGGACCGTAAAACGCGTCCCCGCCGGCAAACACCCAGTCAATGGGGGTCTGGAGGGTGACCGGGTCGGCTTCGTATCCGCCGGGACGGGTCAGGGCAATGCCCTGGTCTTTGGCAAAATCGGTCTCCCCCATCTGGCCGATGGCCACGATCACCGTGTCTGCTTCATGGGTGATCAGCTGGCAGTCATCGTACTGGGGATTGAACCGGCCGTTTTCATCAAACACCGAGGTGCATTCCTGGAACGAGACTTCCGTGACCTTTCCGTCCTCATCTCCATAGAACCGCAACGGCCCCTTGCTGTTGACGATGTTAACCTTTTCCTCTAAGGCCTCTTCGATCTCATAATCCCAGGCCGGCATCTCTTCGCGCTTTTCCAGGCAGACCATCGTCACATCGTCACATCCCAGGCGCCGGGCGGTCAAAGCCACGTCCACGGCCACGTTCCCGCCGCCGATCACAATGGTTTTGCCGCTCAGTCTCTCCGCCTTGCCCAGGGCAGCATCCCGCAGAAAATGGGTGCCCTTGAGAATGCCTTTAAGATCTTCGCCCTTGACTCCCAGATTTCTTGAACCGTGCAGGCCCGTGGCCATGAACACGGCGGAAAATCCGTCTTTCTTCAGGCTGTCCAGGGTGATGTCCGTCCCGAACGCCACACCGGTCTTGATCGTAACCCCCAGGGCCTCGATCACGGCGATTTCCTTTTCCAGTTCCTCCTTGGGCAGCCGGTATTCGGGTATGCCCACCGCCATCATGCCGCCCTTGACCGGCAGTTTTTCATACACCGTCACCTGATATCCCTTCTGGGCCAGGTAATAGGCCGCCGTCAGGCCGGCCGGGCCGGACCCGACAATAGCCACTTTTTCATCTCTTGTTTCTTCAACCGCCGGGAGCCACGGGGATTCCTGCTCAAAATCCAGGTCCGCCAGGAACCGGTGGAGGTACTGGATGGCCAGGGGCTGGTCTGCATCGCCTCTGGTGCACACGGCTTCACAGGGATGGTGGCAGACCCGGCCGCAGGATCCGGGAAACGGGTGTTCCTGCTTGAACAGTTTCAACGCTTCTGCATATTTTTCCTGCTGCATCAGGGCGATGAACCCCTGGATGGACACATGGGCCGGGCAGGTGGCCTTGCAGGGGGCCACAGACCGTTTGGAAATGCCATAGGCTCCGGGAATGGCCTGTTCGTACTGCTTAAAAATGGCTTTCCGGTTATTCAACCGCTGGTTATGCTCGCTGGGAGCATCCACCGGACAGACTTTGGTGCATTCTCCGCAGGAGGTACACTTGGAAATATCTACAAAACGTGGGTTTTCTTTGATCTTGGCCGTGAAGTTTCCCTGTTCACCATCCAATTCCAAAAGTTCGGTATTCGTCAACAACTCGATGTTCAGATGCCGGCCGACCTCGACCAGTTTGGGTGAGATCACTCACATGGTACAGTCATTGGTCGGAAATGTCTTGTCCAGCCGGGCCATCATCCCGCCGATGGCATAGGATTTTTCAACCAGATAGACATAATAGCCGGAATTGGCCAGATCAATGGCGGACTGCATCCCTGCAATTCCGCCACCCAGGACCATGACAGATCCCACAGGGTTGCTGCTTGGTGTCACCTTCTGCGTCATTATAAAAACCTCCTACCAGTTATTTTCGCTTGAGTCGCGCAATAATCTTTCCCCGCACTTAAGTAAAAAAAAGGCCTTTCTTTGTCAACAATTATTTAATTTCCACCGGGTTATCGTCGTCAAAACAATATCTGCCGATTTTTACAAACAGGGCTGTACCCACCACCTAAGACCTCTTTTCCGCGGTTTTTATTCCCTTCCGACAAAAAAAAGGCCTCAGGCGCCCGCCCTGTCCAGATGCCGGCTGCAATACCATACCAGACCCAGCACCGGCACCCCCATCAGGGTGGTCAGCAGAAAAAACATCGGGTATCCCAAGGCATCCACCATGGTCCCGGAATATCCGCCGAACACTTTGGGAACCAGGGTCATCAGGGAGCTGAACACCGCATACTGAACCGCAGTAAACCGGATGCTGGTCAGGCTGGACAAAAACGCCACAAATGCGGCGCTGGCCAGGCCCGCCGCCAGATTGTCCGCCGCGATGACCAGGTACAGCAGCACCAGGTTGTGACCCGCAAAGGCGAGCACCATGAAAAGAAGGTTGGTGGCGGATGCCAGCACAGCCCCCAGAAACAGAATATGGATCACCCCGTACCGGATGGACAGCATGCCCCCGGCAAATCCCCCGGCAATGGTCATGAACAGGCCGAAGGTTTTCACCACGCCGGCGATTTCGGTCTTGGTGAACCCCAGGTCCTGATAGAACACATTGGAAATGACCCCTAAAACAATGTCCGAAATCCGGTACAATCCGATCAGGGCCAGTATCAGCCACGCCATCAGCAGCCGGTACCGGCTGAAGAAATCCAGCACCGGCGCTACATAGCTGTCAGTCACCATTTTCTTGTTGACCAGCCCCAGGAACAGACCCAGACGGCCCACCATTACAGCGGCACAGATCCCGGCTCCCAGGCGGATGCATTCCACCAGAAGTCCGGCCAGCGGTCCATTGTCCAGCCACCGACCCATCTGGTCTCTGGCGGCAGAAAGCATCTGACCGGAAAAATAGAAAACCAGGATGAACGCGGCGGCGGCCAGGCCGAACAGAGCCAGGCCGACCAAATAGTCCCTGGAACTGTAGGCATCGGCCGGGTTATAGTCCGAGGCCGGCTCGTCGATGACCAGAGCGGTAAGCATCCCCACCAGCATCAACCCCGCCATGATGCAATAAGTCGCCTGCCAGGCCTGAAACCGGTAGCCTCCCATTGCCGAGCCGAACCATTCCGCCAGGATCAGGGCGCCGGCGCCGGCCACCAGCATGCCGATGCGGTACCCGCCGATATAGGCGGACGCCATCATGGCCTGAAGATCTACGGATGCGGATTCAATGCGATAGGCATCAATGGCGATATCCTGGGTGGCCGAAGAAAATCCCAGCAGCACCGCAGCCATGGCCATGAAAAAAAGGGGATGCTGCCCGGCGGCAGGGTCGGTAAATGCCATCCACAGAATCGCCCCGACAATCCCCGTCTGGGCGGTCAGAATCCAGCTCCGGCGACGGCCCAGACGCCGGGTCAGCCAGGGAACGGGCATCTGATCCACCAGGGGTGCCCAGACAAACTTGAAGGAATATCCCAAAGCAGCCCAGGAAAAAAAGGTGACCGCCGACCGCTGAATCCCGGCTTCCCTGAGCCACAAAGACAGGGAAGAAAAAATCAGCAGAATGGGCAGACCGGCGGAAAATCCGAAGAACAGCATGGTAATGACCCGGGGGTGACAAAACGCCCGAATGGCTGCCTGCCATTTTTTCCGGGGATCGACGGTTTCGCCGGAAGCGCCTGCGGTGTCAGGGTGTGATTTCAAAATCGCAGGTTACGCCGTAGCAGATGATTTTGCTGTTTTGGGAGGTAAAAAAAAGGGCGCTGTCCTGAACAATGGCATCCATTTCCCTGTCAGACCGCTCCTGGTTCAAGTGAATGAGTCCCAGCTGCCCCACCCCGGCTTTGGCGGCCAGCGTCAGGGTCTGGGAAATCGATGAATGTCCCCATCCTTTCCGGTGCTGATATTCTTCCTCGGTATATTCCGCATCGTGGAACAGAATGTCCGCACCTTCAGAAAAACGCCTGTACCCGTCAAATCCCTGACTCTGGGGATGCGCAAAGCCCAGTTCATTGTCTGTGAGAAGTACAAAGATTTTGTCATTTTCCGTAAACCGGTATCCGAGGCTGCCTGCGGAATGGCTTGTGGGAATGGTGTCAATTTTCAAGGATCCGATATGAAAGCTGCCGTTCAACCCCGGATCAAACCGGATATCCGCATGCAATTGATTCATGCCGACCGGGAAAAAAGGCTGGGACATGACCCGGGCCATGACCTGCCGGGTGGAGAAACCGGCAAACATCCGGTCCTGGACAACCAGCCGGCTGCGGGGACACAACAGGGGACTGAAAAAAGGGAACCCCAGAAGATGATCCCAGTGGCAATGGGTGAGCAGCAGATAATAGCAGGAGACATCCTTTTCCAGGAGCTGCCGGCCCAGCCGCCGGATACCGGTGCCTGCATCGACGATCACGGTTTCCCCGGATCCGGCCGTGATTTCAAGACAGGTGGTGTCCCCGCCATAGGTGACATATTGCCTGCCTGATACCGGTATCGATCCCCTGGAACCCCAGCATTTAATAATCATGGTTCTCCTGCATCCCGCCCATCTGTCGCCATAACCGTGGCCATCACCAGAATGAATTATCACAATCGTATGATTCCATCAATAAATCAATCTTTTTTTTCCCGGCAACCGTTGACATCCCCCTTGATTTTGCCTAATGAAAGGGGCAGATGACCTGTTGATTTTTTTTGGGAAAACCAATGACAAAGGGAGTATGTTCCTATGGCACAATTGATCGCTGACCGCAGAGATGTTGATTTTGTACTCCACGAGCAGATCGGACTGGTGGATCATGAGATCTTTGTTGAATTCAATAAAAAAACCGTTGACCTGATTGTTTCAGAAGCCAGAAACCTGGCCATCAAGGAAATCCTGCCCACCTTCAAAGAAGGGGATGAACAGGGCTGCACCCTGGAGAACGGTAAAGTCACCGTGCCCGAATCCTTTAAACGGGCCTGGCGGCTTTTCTGCGAAGGCGAGTGGCTGGCCATGTGTGATGACCCGGCCGTCGGGGGGCAGGGCATGCCCAGAACGGTCGGCACTGCGGCCCTGGAATACATGGTGGGGGCCAACTCGGCTTTCATGCTCTACTACGGCATGACCCACGGCGCCGCCAAACTGGTGGAAGCGTTCGGGGATGACACCCAGAAACGGCTGTATCTGAAAAAAATGTTTTCCGGAGAATGGGGCGGCACCATGCTGCTTACCGAACCTGAGGCCGGGTCGGACGTAGGGGCACTGACCACCACGGCAGAGAAAAACCCGGACGGCACCTATACCATCAAAGGATCAAAAATCTTTATTTCCGCCGGCGAGCATGATCTGTGCGACAACATCATCCATCCGGTGCTGGCCCGGATCCCGGGTGCTCCGGCCGGCACAAGGGGAATCTCCCTGTTTCTGGTTCCAAAATTTCTGGTGAATGACGACGGTTCTCTTGGGGATTTCAACAATGTGGTCTGTACCGGTCTGGAAAAGAAAATGGGTATTCACGGCAATGCCACCGCCTCCCTGTCTCTGGGAGACAAGGGACCTTGTATCGGCACACTGCTTGGGGAGGAAAACCGCGGCATGCCGGCCATGTTCCAGATGATGAACGAAGCCAGGGCCTTTGTGGGACTCCAGGGGTTTGCCGTGGCTTCCGCCTCTTACATGTATGCGCTGGACTATGCCAGAAACCGTATCCAGGGCCGTCACCTGACTGCGGGCAAAGATCCGGAAGCCCAAAGTGTTCCCATTATCCAGCACCCGGATGTCAAGCGCCAGCTGCTCAACATGAAAGCGTATACCGAAGGGATGCGGTCTTTGATCTATTATTATGCATGGTGTAACGATGTGGTTCATACCACCGCTGATGAACAGCTCAAATCCGACACGGCAGCCATGGTGGAAGTGCTGACCCCCATCGTCAAAGGCTATGTCACGGACAAGGCCCTGGAGGTCTGCTCCCACGGGGTTCAGATCTATGGCGGATACGGGTATGTCCGCGAATACCCGGTGGAGCAGCTCATGCGGGATTCACGGATTTTCATGATCTATGAAGGAACCAACGGTATTCAGGCCATGGACCTTCTGGGTAGAAAGCTGTCCATGAACAAGGGAAAGGCATTCCAGTACTTTATTGACCGCATGAAAAAAACCATTGCACAATTCAGCGGCACCGCCGGAATGGAAACTCTGTGCGCCAAGGTGTCTCATGCCGTATCCCGCCTTGAGGAACTCGCCCAGGTGATCGGCACCCGCTCCCGGTCAGACCAGGTATTGACTGCCTATGCCTTTGCCCACCCGTTTCTGGAGGTGACCGGGGATGTCACGTTTGCCTGGATGCTTTTGTGGCGGGCCGGCATCGCCGCCCCCAAACTGGCCCAGAAAGCCGGCA
>DATHSR010000231.1:0-11503 GCA_035464035.1 Desulfotignum sp.
CGTTGCCCAGCATCAGCACGGTATATTCGTCGCCGGGCAGATATTCTTCCACCAGGGCGGGCTGATCGAACCGGTCATGGATATAGGCGGTCTGCCGGGCCAGCTCCGCCGGGGTGTGGACCACGGAATCGTCGCTGATGCCGATGGACCGGGACTCACAGCTGGGTTTGACAAAGGCGGGAAACCGGATGTCCGGCAGCGGCGCTCCCGGCGGCACTTCGACGTGAAACGGCACCGCGATGTTCCGGGATGCCAGGATATCATGGGTCTGTGTCTTGTCGATCAGCTGTTTCATGGTGGTGCTGTCCGGCCCGATATAGGGGATGTTGTGGGCATCGAAATAATCGGCCAGCCACTGGCCGGTGGCTTTGCCGATGATATCGCTTTTTTCGGAAATATGGTACAGGGCGCTCCATACCATGTCAAAATTGCCGGCGTTCATGGCGGCAGAAAATTCCGCCATGGTGGAAACAAAACAGATGCGGCTGTCAAGCCCGTTGTCTTTGATGGCCCGGCACATGCTTTGGGTGACACTGAGATCTCCCCAGCCCTGGGCGTCTCCGGCCGGTCCGGTGAGCAGCAGAATGGTGGTCATGAAATAGGGTCTCCTTCAGAGGGTATGTGAAACAGATCCGGATTATACCGGTAATTTTTCAATGCACGGGCCACCTGGGGGGTCAAAGATTCAAACAGGGCGGCAAACGCATGGATCTTTTTGGGATCCCATGGCACCCGGGAAAAAACCGCCAGATCCAGACCCGAAGTCTGAACCGCCGGGCCGGTGCCCTGGCCCGCCCCGGAAAGGGCCAAGATCTTCTCAGTTTCCGTTACCACCTGGTCCGCCAGATCCTGGTTGGGATCCAGAATCCGGGGCACGGAGCCGGTATGCCGGGCAAGGGCGGATGCAAACCGGTCCCGGCAATATCCGAAATGGGTGCAGCACAGGACCGCTGCCGTCTGTTGACACGGCGGGGCCTGTTTTGACATGGCCTGGTCCACATTGTCCCGGATCAGGGCATCGATGGCAGGATCAAACGGGTTTCTTTCAATGGTGCCGGCCAGATCGGCACACCCCTGGCTGACCATGCGCGCCGTGTCAAAGCCCTGGCGGGCCAGTCGCCGGGCGTGGAGTTGAGCGTCCGCCGTGGTGGGGGTGCCGAACAGGATCACGCAGGTTTTAGGGTCCTGTTTCAGCGCCTGGGCGGCCAGGTCCACCCCCGGGTCGATGATGTCATATACCGGAATCCGGGCGGTTCTGGAAAAACCGGTGTGGGGATAGATGACCGACAGGGTGTTGCAGGCAATGACCAGGGCATCGGGCCTGAATCGGGCCATGGCGGCCAGGGCCTGGTCAAACACCGCTGCCTTGCGGGCCATGTCCGGATAATGGTTGTACCCTTTGTCCGTCTCGGGCCAGGCATTGACATAGATCAGATGGATGCCGGACCCGGGGGCGGTCCGGGCCAGGCCGGCGGCAATGCCGGCAAACACCGACAGTCCGCCCAGGCCGGAATCGGTGACCACGATGGTATGGGAAGGTGACACAGGGGGGGTCATTGTGCAACTTTCCGGGTCATCCATTCATGGATAAGGTCATGACTGCGGATGTCGGACCGGGACCGGCAGGTTTCGGGTGACGCAGCGGTCATCCGGGTGAGGGTGTCTGTGAGCAGGTCCGCGTGCTGGCGGGTGGTGAGCCGGTTTCTGAGCATGGCGGCCCCTTTGGGGGGATCGGTGTTCAGCTTGTCCAGAATGCCGGAAAGTTCGGGAATCATCATATGGTCGCCGTAATAACGGGTCAGGGCCTGCCAGGCCTGGTCCCGGCCCCGGGGGGAGGCCAGGGGCCCGGAAACCCGCCGGAAGTCGGTGAAAAAATCCCGGGCCTGTTGCCGGTTCAGGGTCCTGAGCCCCTGGTCATGGATCTGATAGGGCAGCATCTCCAGGGCGGCGATGCCCTGGCGGTCCAGCTCTGCAAACAGAACAAACCCCAGTTTCCGGAACAGCAGGTCCGTGGGCTGAAAAAAGACAAAATTCCCCAGGCTGTAGAACAACGGGGTGTTTCTATGGATCTGGAGCCCCTGGGGAACATGGGGGTGATGGCCCACCACCAGATCGGCCCCGGCCTCTGCCAGGCCCTGGAATGCGGCGGTCACATAGGGGGGCGGGAACGGCAGGTACTCGATGCCGCAATGGGTGATGACCACCACCAGGTCCACGGTGCTGCGCAGGGCCTTCACCTGTGCTTCCATCAGGGCCGGCTCCCACCCCATGACCCCGGGTTCCTGGGGGGTGGCGGCGGTGAGGTCTTCCCCTTCGCTGAAATTGAGAATGCCGACTTTCAGTCGGTTTTTCTCCAGAACCAGGGGGGCGGCCGCCACTGACTGGTTCCGTCCGGCCCCGGCCCATCGGATGTTGTGCAGTGACAGGGTCTCCAGGGTGTGTTCAAACCCGGCCCGGCCGCAGTCCCAGACATGGTGGTTGGCCAGGGTCACCGCATCCACGGACAGGATTTTCAGGGCCGCGGCATAACCGGGGTCGGCCCGGAAAGAGGCCCCGCTTTTGACAATAAAGGTGCCGGTGCGGGAAAACGGCGCTTCCAGATTGAAAATTTTCAGGTCCGCCGTCCGGATGGGACCGGCCAGGTCTCCGTAAACAGCGGCCGGGTCCTGTGCCATGATCGGGGCAAAGGACCGGATCGGGGCCCAGTCTCCGGCAATGCAGATCCGTCTCCGGTTTCGGGACCGGCCCGATTCCCACCGGCCGGTGTGCCAGTCAAAGTCCGGTGTCATGGGGCGGTTTCTCTGGGTGAGGGGCCGGGGGCCGCGGTTTTTTCGGGGCGGTCCGGGGAACAGAGTGCCGGTTTTTCCTGGGGAAGATGGGCGGAAGACCGGGAGACCGGCCGGTAACAGACGGGCAGGCGGCTGGTAAGCCCGGCCGTTATTTCATAGTTGATGGTGCCCGCCAGTTTTGCCAGTTCGTCGGCGGATACGGTGTCGGTCCCCTGGGTTCCCAGCACCACCACGGCATCTCCGGGCCGGGCATCCGGGATATGGCCCACATCGACCATGGTGAAATCCATGCACACCCGGCCGGCGACTTTTGCCCGCCGCCCGTTTACCAGCATGTGGGCCCTGTCGGACAGACTGCGGGCGTAGCCGTCGGCATATCCCACCGGGACGGTGGCAATGGCGGTGGGTCCCCCGGTGACGTGGGTGCCGCCGTAGGACACGGCAAACCCCTTGGGTACCTGTTTGACCTGGGTGATTTCAGAAATGATGGACAGGGCCGGGGTGAGTTTCGTGCCGTCGATCCCCGGGCCGGGGCACAGGCCGTAAAGGGCGATACCGGGCCGGACCAGGGTGAAATGGCTTTCAGGCAGGGCCAGGGTGGCGGCACTGTTGGCCGCATGGATGATTTCCGGCAGCAGGTTGCCGGCATCCAGCCGGTCCAGCAGCGACGAAAACAGGGCCAGCTGTTGCCGGGCAGACGTCTGGTTCACGGCATCGGCACCGGCGAAATGGGTGTAGATGCCCTCCACCTTCAGGTGATCCAGGTGCATCATGGTGCGGATGTCCGCCAGGGTCTGGTCCATGTCCAGGCCGGGGCACAGGCCCAGGCGGCCCATGCCGGTGTCGATCTTGATATGGGCGGTCACCAGGGTGCCGGCGGCCCTGGCTGCGGCATTGACCGCTCCGGCGATTTCCAGGCCGGTGAGGGTGATGCGGATGCCGTGCCCGGCTGCGGCCGCAGCCGGGTCCGGCAACGGGTTGCCAAAGACCAGAACCGGGGCGTCAATGCCGGCATCCCGGAGCTGGACCGCTTCGGCCATGCGGGCCACCCCCAGCCACCGGGCGCCGTGGGACAGAACCGTTCGTGCGACCTGAAGTGCCCCGTGACCATAGGCATTGGCCTTGACCACGGCCATGACAGCGGTCTGCGGGCCGCAGGCCTGTTTGAGAACCCGGGTGTTTGCCGCAATGGCATCCAGGTCCACTTCGATGCGGGTGCCGGGCAGCCGGGAAACCAGTGCCCGGGTCAGGGGACGGTCCGGGCCGGACAACCCGCCGGACCGGACCGGGTCATGGCTATAGAACAATGTCATCCAGTATCCGTTCCTTGATATGGCGCACCACCTGCGGTGCAAAACCGGTCATGGGCACCCCCATTTTCACGGTACCGTCCAGGGTCCGCACCGACAGGGTCTGGGTTTCTTTTTCCTTTTCCCCGATGGTGATGATGAGGGGCACGTAATCGACCTGGGCATCCCGGATTTTCTTTTTCAGGGTTTCATTTCGAAGATCCACTGCGCAGCGGATGCCGGCGGCTTCCAGTTCCTGCTTGACGGTGTCGGCGTGATCTGTCAGATCCTGGGTGATGGGCAGGACCACCGCCTGCACCGGGGCCAGCCACAGGGGGAACTTGCCGGCAAAATGCTCCACCAGGATGCCGAAGAACCGTTCCATGGACCCGTAAATGACCCGGTGGATCATGATGGGCCGGTGTTTTTCATTGTCCTGGCCCTTGTAGGTGAGATCGAACCGTTCGGGCAGGGCCATGTCCAGCTGCACCGTGCCGCACTGCCAGGTCCTTCCCAGGGCGTCCTTGATGTGGATGTCGATCTTGGGGCCGTAAAATGCCCCGTCCCCTTCATTGATGAGGTATGTCTGGCCGTATTGTTTCAGGGCCCTTTCCAGGCCGGAGGTGGCTTGTTCCCACTGGGCGTCGGTGCCGATGGATTTTTCCGGACGGGTGGACAGCTCCAGGTGAAAGCTGAGTCCGAATTTCGCGTAAATCTGTTCCGCCAGTCGCAGGACCCCTAAAACCTCCTGCTCGATCTGGTCCGGGGTCATGAAGATATGGGCGTCATCCTGGTGAAACGAGCGGACCCGGAACAGGCCGGACAGTGCCCCGGACAGTTCATGGCGGTGGACCAGGCCCACTTCCCCGGCCCGCAGCGGCAGATCCCGGTAGGAATAGGACCGGGTCTTGAACAGGATCATGCCGCCGGGGCAGTTCATGGGCTTGATGGCATATTCCTCCTCGTCGATGACGCAGGTGTACATGTTTTCCCGGTAGTTGTCCCAGTGCCCGCTTTTTTCCCACAGTTTGCGGTTGAGCAGGACCGGGGTCTTGGTTTCCACATATCCGGCGGCCCGGTGGGTTTCCCGCCAGTAGTCCAGCAGTGCGTTCCACATGTCCATGCCTTTGGCATGAAAAAAAGCCATGCCCGGGGCTTCATCGTGAAAGGAGAACAGGTCCAGCCGGGTCCCCACCTTGCGATGGTCCCGCTTTTTGGCTTCTTCGATCAGGTGCAGGTACTGGGTGAGTTTCTTTTTGTCGAAAAAAGCGGTGCCGTAAAGGCGCTGGAGCTGTTCCCTGGACTGGTCGGCCCGCCAGTAGGCCCCGGAGATCTTCATGAGCTTGATCCCCTTGATCATGCCGGTGTGGGGGATATGGGGCCCCCGGCACAGATCGATGAACTGCCCGTTTTTGTATAGGGATATCTCCTGGTCGGCCAGTTCATGGATCAGTTCAAGTTTGAAGGGATTGTCCTTGAAGATCTCCAGGGCTTGCTGCCTGGACACCACCCGGCGCTCGAACGTGGCTTTGGCTTTGATGATTTTCTGAATTTCGGCTTCGATTTTTTCCAGGTCATCTTCGGAAATGGGCGGCATGTCGATATCGTAGTAAAACCCGTCTTCCACCACCGGGCCGATGGTGAGTTTTGCCTCCGGGTAGAGGTTCAGGACCGCTTCGGCCATGACATGGGCTGCGGAATGCCGCAGGACTTCCAGGGCCGTGTCATCGTTCACCGTGATGAACTCGATGCCGGCATCGGTCTGGATGGTGCGGCTCAGGTCCATGAGCCGGTCATCGATTTTCATGGCCACGCAGTTTCTGGCAAACCCCTCGGAGATGCTTTGCGCCACATCCATGCCGGTGGGATATTCCTCAAACTGCTTTATACTATTGTCTGGAAATGTTATGGTTACCATCTTAATTTTCCATTGTATTTAAAAGGTTTTAGAGATAAAGAACAAGATTTTAAATAAACAAGTCCCAACAATCAAGGGAAAAGATGCTGCAATTTACCTTTATCGAGTCTGACGCGGATCTGGCAGATGCCTGTCGCCTGCTTTTATCACAATCCATTATCGGCGTGGATATGGAGGCGGATTCCATGCATTCCTTCAAGGAAAAGATCTGCCTGATCCAGATCGCCACCAGAAAGGAGGCGTTTCTGGTGGATCCGTTTACCATTGACAATTTTTCACCGTTTGTGCAGGTGCTGGAAAATCCAGCCATCGTCAAGGTGTTCCATGGCGCGGACTTTGATGTCCGGAGTCTGGACCGGGAAATGGGGGCCCGGATAGACAACCTGTTTGACACGGAAATCGCCTGCCGGTTTCTCAATGTCCGGGAGCGGGGGCTGGCGGCCCTGATCAAAGACCATTTTGATGTGCATGTGGACAAGAAGTTTCAGAAACAGGACTGGTCCAGGCGTCCTTTGAAATCAGACATGGTGGCCTATTCCGTAGGGGATGTGGCCCATCTGATCGCCTTGTACGAAATCCTTTCCTCCCGCCTGGCCGCCATAAACCGCCTTCACTGGGCCAAAGAAGAGTTCGAAGCCCAGGCAAAGGTACGGTACGAGAACAATCATGCCCCGCCGCTGTTCAAAAAATTCAAGGGTGCGGGCAAACTGGATAACCGGAGCCTGGCCGTGCTGGAAAACCTGCTGGAAATCCGTATGGAACTGGCGGAAAAAAAAGATGTGCCGCTGTTCAAGATCATGTCCAACCAGTCCCTGTTGGCCATGGCAACGGGCCGGCCCAGATCCGCAGAACAGATGGTGACCGGAAAAATGCTGAGCCGGCGCCAGGCCCAGATGTACGGCAGCCAGTGCCTGCAGGCCATTGACAGGGCCCTGGCCCTGCCCCATCGGGATCTGCCGGCCTATCCCAAAACCGTGATGCCCAGAAAAACCCCGGCGGTCCTGGCCCGTATCGATGCGTTAAAAAAAATGCGGGAAACCCAGAGTGTCCGGCTGGGCATGGAGCCGGGGTTTCTGATCAACAACAGCACCATCATGGCCCTGGCGCTTGAGAAACCGGTCACCCGGGCGGATCTGGATGCCCTGGGCGTGCTGAGAAACTGGCAGATAGAGGCCCTGGGGGATGCGCTGCTGGCGGTGCTGTCCCATTGAAACAGGGGGCCGGGGTGCCCTGGTTTCAGCCCCGGATCCCCCTATCTGAGCATAAGGAATGTGTCATGGAGATACGGTTTTCAAAAATGGAAGGGACCGGCAATGATTTCATTGTCATGGATGACCGAAACGGATCCATTGAAGCCGGCATGCCCTATCCCCGTCTGGCAAAAGAACTGTGCGACCGGCATTTCGGCATCGGTGCCGACGGCATCATCCTGGTGCGAAATTCGGAAGATCACGATATCCGGTTTGTGATCTACAATTCCGACGGGTCGAGAGCCGGCATGTGCGGCAACGGCATGCGCTGCTTTGCCAGGTACCTGTATGAGAACCACCTGGTTGACAGCAAACAGATCCGGGTGCAGACCGATGCCGGCACGGTCATTCCCGAGGTGATCACCGATGCAGACAACCGGGTGTGCGCCGTCAAGGTGGATATGGGGCCGCCGGTGCTGTCCTGCCGGGAAATTCCCTTTGTCAGTGAAACAGACACCGCCATCGAAGCGCCCATTGACATGGGAGACGGCCGGATCGTCACGGCAACGGTGATGAAAATGGGCAATCCCCATGCGGTGGTGTTTGTGGACGACCTGTCCAGAGTGGATCTGGCTTCCCAGGGCCGGGCCGTGGAAATTCATCCCCGGTTTCCGGAAAAAACCAATGTGGAATTTATCCAGGTGATGGATGACCGGACATTAAAAATGAAGGTCTGGGAGCGGGGGGCCGGCATCACCCTGGCCTGCGGCACCGGGGCCTGTGCCGCCCTGGTGGCATCCCATCTCACCCAGAGAACCCAAAACCAGGCCACGGTCCTTCTGGATGGCGGAAAACTGTCGGTGGCCTGGGACAAGGACAGCAACCATCTGTATAAAACCGGGCCGGCCCGCCTGGTATTTGAGGGGTGTATCCAGGTTTGCCCTGACGTCTCAAAATAAGGGGGATCTACCGCTATGGGGCTGTTTTTTCTGAGCTGGACACCGGTGCTGCTGCTGACGGTGCTGGCGATTTTCCTGGGTCAGTCGGCCCTGGCTCTGTCCATCTGGGGTTCTGTCTGGGCACTGTTTCTGGCCATGGTGTTTTATGGCACGCCTTTGTCTGTAGGGCTTCTGGCAGCCCTGGACGGGGTGCTCACCACCCTGCCGCTGATGCTGGTGATCCTGGGCGGCATTCTGTTCTCCAGCCTGCTGACAGCCACCGGTTCCCTGGAACGGATCATGGCCTGGTTTAAAAGCGGTGCCGGAGACGGCCTGGGCCGGAACCTGCTCATCACCTTCGGGGTAGGCAATTTCATGGAAGGCACCGGCGTGATCGCCGAACCGGTGGCCGCGCCCATGCTGCGGGCGGCCGGGGTATCTGCCACCGGTGCGGCGGCATTGTCCACCATTGGATATGCCGGGCTCATGTCCCTTGAAATGGCGGGGATCATCATCACGGTGCTGTCTCTGGTCACAGGCCTGCCGGTCCGGGATCTGGGCATGGCCGCTGCATGGATCTCCATTCCGGCGACACTGGCCATGGCGCTTTGTGCCCCGCTGTTTCTGGAAAAAAGGCCGGGCCGGGGACGCGGATTTATCCCGGCACTGGGCGTGGGGCTGCTGCTGGGATTTTCAGCCCTGGCCATTGTCTGGATGGGGGCCCTGCCGGTATCAGGGGCTCTGGCCGGGGTGCTGGTGATCGTGGTGATCGTTCTGACCGGTCCGGGCAGGATGGGGCGGCAGGCCGGCATCCTGCGGGATCTGGCCCCGTTCGCTTGTTTGATCGTGTGCCTGTTTTCAGTGAACTCGTTTCCGTTTTTAAGGGAATTGACCTTTGAGCGCGTGGTTTTTGAGGTCCGCCTGATTCCGGTTCACACCATCACGTTCCGTCCTCTGTTTTCCGCATATATCTATCTTTTTGCCGCTTTTTTCGTCACAGCGGCCCTGCACCGGGTATCCTGGGGGCGGTTGAGGGCGGTGGCGGCCACCAGCCTGGTCAAAAGCTGGCAGGCATTTGCCGCCATGGCCCTGTTCGGCGCCATGGGCCAGGTGATCTCCTATACCGGGTATACGCCGGGGTTTGCAGATCTGGATACGGCCCGCAACATCCCCTGGGTCATTTCCCAGGGCCTGGTGCAGTTCACCGGCGGGTTCTATCCAATGTTTGTGCCGCTGCTGGGCTGGGTGGGCACCTTTCTGACCGGTTACGGGGTGGCGTCCCTGATGCTGTTCGGCCAGCTCCAGGTCCAGGCCGCCTCGCTTCTGGGGATTTCCGGTGCCTGGCTGGCCGGGGCACTGGCGGTGGGCTGTTCCGTGGGCTCCATCTCTTCGCCGTTCAAGGTGGCCCTGGCCACGGCAATGGTGGGAGCGGTGGGCAGAGAGGGCGCCATTCTGCGGTTGACCATTCCGCTGGGCATCATCGCATGCCTGCTGGTGGGGGTCGTGGTCTGGCTGGCGGCATGATGCATCGTCGGCCAGGGGGCGGCAACAAGATTTCAGGAGAAAAAAATTGACCAACCAGACCGTGTCCGGTTGGCGGACCGCGTCGGCAGAACGGCCGGCCGTTTCCCCCATCCCGACTACAAGGCAGACATCATGAATACATCCTATTTGTCCATGCACATCGATGTTGACCGGGCGGCAAAGATCGCCCGGCACCTCTACGGGGTCCAAGGAGAGATCCTGACGCTTCCCGGAGAGCTGGATTTCAATTTTAAAGTTACGGATGGTGATCGGCGGTTTGTGCTCAAAATCAGCCGGCCGGCGGTGTCTTTTGATTATATCCGGTACCAGCACGCCCTTCTGGAACATCTGGCTGCCGCGGACCCGCCGGTTGAATGCCCGGCGGTCGTACCGGCGGCAGACGGCCGCACCATCTGCGACATCACCGATGATGCCGGCAATTTGCGCCGGGTCCGGCTGTTGACCTGGATAGACGGCCGGCTGTGGTCCCAGGTAAATCCGGTCACCGACCGGCTGCTGGTCAGCCTGGGCCGGCAGGCGGGCCGGATCACGAACGCGCTGCAGGGATTTGATCATCACCTGGCCCGCCGGAATCTGGTATGGGACCTGGCACAGGCGGACTGGACCCGGGATCATCTGGAACTGTTCGACACCGCCCAGCGCCGGATCATCGATTTTTTTTACGGCCGGTTCACCCAGGTGCAGGAAACGTTTCAGGGCCTTCGCAAAAGCGTGGTGCACAACGACGTCAATGACAACAATGTGGTGGTCACCTTTGACCGGGTCCATCCTGACGTCAAAGCCATCATCGATTACGGGGATGCGGTGTACACCCAGACCGTCAACGATCTGGCCGTGGCCGTGGCCTATGCGGCCATGGGAAAGCCGGATGCCCTGGGGGCGGCCCGGTGCGTGGTTCACGGCTATCATCAAACATTTCCCCTGCAGGAGCCGGAACTGTCCCTGCTGTATCTCCTGGCGGCCATGCGCCTGGTGATCAGTGTCACCCGGTCGGCCCTCAACCGGGTCAAGGAACCGGAAAACACCTATCTTCTGATCAGTGAAAAACCGGCCTGGGACCTGTTGGAAAAATGGCGGGCCGTGGAAGAGAACCTGGCCCATTACAGTTTCAGGCAGGCCTGCGGATACAGTCCCCATCCCCTGGAAAAACGGTTTGCCCGGTGGACAGAAACGCGCCAAACCTCCCTGGCGGATCTGCTTTCACCGGCCCGGGAAAAAAAAGTGCTGCCTTTGCCGGCGCTCCGGGTGGATTTGAGCGTGGGCAGCACCTGGCTGGGGCATGCAGTCGATTATACCGATCCGGAACATCTGGCCTTCAATTTGTCCCGGGTTTCCCGGGCGCATGGCCATGCCGTGCCGGCCGGCGGTTACCTGGAATACCGGACCCGGGCGTTTCTGTCGGCCCATGAACCCGGCATGACCCAGGCGGTGCAGGAGGAGGGCAACACCGGGCCGGCGTACCGCACCGCCCACCTGGGGGTGGACCTGTGGGCATTGCCGGGCACCCCGGTCCATGCGCTGTTTGACGGCCGGGTGGTGAAGATCCGGACAGAAGACAGGGTCGGTCCTGCCGGAAAAAATGAGGGTGCGGCAGGCTGTGCCGCCCTGATCCTGGCCCACCGCACCCCGGATGAGATCAATTTTTATACCCTGTATGACGGCCTGGATCCGGAATGCGGCATCCGGCTGCAGGCAAACCAGATCATTAAAAAAGGAGACCGGCTGGGGCGTGTGGGGGACCGCAGAAAAAAGGAGACCCGGGTGCCCGATCTGCATTTCCCGGTGAGGCTGGACCGGCTGCGAGATCGGTGTGATTTTCCCCGCACCGCCTTTC
>DATHSR010000232.1:0-5081 GCA_035464035.1 Desulfotignum sp.
GTTTGCCAGCCTGGACAAGAAAAAATTCGGGGATATCATCTGTGCCAATGAAGCCGCTTATCAGCAGGGCAAAGATCCGTTCTACACCAATTCCACCCATCTGCCGGTGAATTACACGGATGATCTTTTCGAAGCACTGGAACTTCAGGATCCCCTCCAGACCAAATACACTGGCGGCACGGTGCAGCATCTGTTTCTGGGAGAAGAGATCCGTGATACCGCCGTGGTCAAGCAGCTGGTGAGCAAGGTGTCCAATTCCTTCAAACTGCCCTATTTCACCCTGACCCCCACCTTTTCCATCTGCCCGGCCCACGGATACATCACCGGCGAGCATGCCAAATGCAGTACCTGCGATGCAGATACGGAGATCTATTCCCGGGTGGTGGGATATCTGCGGCCCGTAGGCCAGTGGAACAACGGCAAACAGACCGAGTTTGCCATGAGAAAAACCTTTAAGGTGGCATGAGCGCCATGCACATCGGCGGATTCCAGAAAACTTCCCTGATCGATTTTCCAGGAACCGTTGCCTGCGTGATCTTTACGGTGGGGTGCAATTTCCTGTGCCCCTTCTGCCACAATCCAGGACTGGCTGCCGGCCCGGTGACCGGCGCCGGCAGCCATGACATCACAGATATCTTTTCTTTTCTCGCATCCAGAAAAGGGCTGGTGGACGGGGTGGTCATCACCGGCGGCGAGCCCTGCCTGCAGCCGGACCTCGCCGATGTCATCTCCCGGATCAAACAGATGGGATTCACCGTGAAGCTGGACACCAACGGATCCCGGCCGGATGTGCTGGCACACCTGCTGGAACTTTCCCTGGTGGATTATGTGGCCATGGATATCAAAACCGGGGCAAGCCGGTATCCTGAACTCATGAAACCCGGACTCCGCCCGGATACCCTCTTGAAAAGCGCAGACCTTGTCATGGAAAAGGCTCCGGACTATGAGTTCCGGACCACCTGCGTGCGCCCGTTCATCGATGCCGGCATCCTGGCTCAGATCGGCCGGCAGATCACCGGTGCCAGGCGGTATGTGCTCCAGAACTGTGTCCGCCATGTTCCCATGCTGGACCCGGATTTTTCCCGGGATCCGGACCGCTTTTTTTCCGGTCCGGAAATTGACGCACTCAAGGCCGCCATTGAAGGCCAGGTTCAAGAGGTGGTGATCCGGTAACCCCGCCGGCTCCCCTGTTTTCAATCACCCCCGGTCATACCCATATCCGCCGGAAGCGAACGGATCACCGCTGCCGCAACCTGCTCCGGGGCCATTTCCCGGCAGTGAACGGTCAGATCGGCATAGGCCTCGTACAAAGGGACTCTTTCCCCATACAGGTCATCAATGCTTTTTCCCGGGGCAATGGCCACGCCCCGGGTGATGACATCAGACAGCCGGGTTTTGAGGACATCCAGATCAACGGCCAGATACACCACCACGCAGTTTCCTGCCAGGTGACGCATGGCCGCAGGCCGATAGACCACACTGCCGCCGGTGGCAATCACATGCCCCGTGCAGTCGATCTCCATCAGATGCTGCTTTTCGATCTCAAGGAACTGTTCCATTCCATGACGGGCGATGATCTGGGCAAGGGTTTTGTGCTCTTTTGCCTGGATAAGAATATCCGTATCCACAAAATCCAGTCCCATCTTTTTGGCCAGCAGCACTCCCACCGTGCTTTTGCCCACGGCAGGCATCCCAATAAGAGCAATATTTTTTTTATCTTTCATCAATTTAATCCGGAATTTTTGCAAAAAAACTTTTTTTATACCAATAAATTAAAGGAAACTACATACTATCCTTTTTTGTTCCTTGCAAGTTCAAAAATCCTGTTCCGGCCGGACCCCTGCTTGACTTTCCCCGTCATGGGCACTATTTTAGAAAAAAATTAACCCGTAGCAGCAAAGAAAATCAACCGATGACCCCTTTGATTATTTCCATCGCTGGAAAATCCAACGCCGGGAAAACCACATTTCTTGAAAAACTGATCGCCGAACTCACCCGCAGGGGGTACCGCATCGGATCTGTCAAGCACACCCATGACGGATTTGACCTGGATAACCAGGGAAAGGACAGCTGGCGACATAAAAACGCCGGGGCACGGGCCACCCTCGTTGTCACCGATAAACGGATCGCCCTGATCAAGGATGACACACGTCCGGAAATTGAAAAAATGCAGGCCTACCTGTCCGATATGGACCTGATTCTGGCGGAAGGTTTCAAGCGGCAGCCGTTGCCCAAAATCGAAGTGTTCCGGGCGGACGGCCCCCATGAAACCCCGCTGTGCCTGGACAGCCCGGATCTGATCGCCTTTGTCACCGATTCGTCATTCACCCCGCCGGTTCCCATCTTCGGGCTCGAAGATGTCGGGCCCGTGGCTTCGTTCATACAGGAACGCTATCTGAAAACCGCATGATTCTCTCCATGCCAGGCATCCACGTGATCCGGGTTCTGTTCTGGGTCTGTTTATGGACAGCAGTGCTTTCAGGTCCGGCCGTATGTAATTCAGACAGTGAGCGCCACCACTGCATCACCGATCTGGAACACGGAACCATCAACTGGACCGCCGGCACGGTCACTGTCACCGGCCGGGCCGGCCCCCGGACAGGCAAAGACCATATCATTGAACCAGATCCCGGTGCTGCCCGGGCCGATGCCGACCGCCGGCTCATTGATCTGCTCAGCCGGATCAAAATATTCAATGACCTGACCGTGGGCCAGTATGCGGCCCAGAATAACCTCATCCTGGCGGGAATCGAAAAAACCGCCAGAGAGGCCCCCATCATCCGCCAGTATTACACCTCGGCACTGGAGGTCCAGTTAACGGTTCAGGCCCGTTTTTTTGGCGGATTCCTTCAGCTGGTGCTGCCGGATGAAATCCGGCAGATCCCCAAAATCAATCCGGAAGCCCCCCCTGCCGGCCACACCGCACCCGGAAACATCCCTTATACCGGACTGATTCTGGATGTGCGGGAACTTGATTTTGAACCGTTGCTCTACCCGGTCATTGTCAGTGAACAGGGGCGAACGATCTATTCCGACGTCTTCATCAGCCGGGAATTTGCGGTACAGCACGGGGTGTGCAAATATGTGTGTTCCATGGAAAGCGCCCTTCAGGATCCCCGGGTGGGCAGCCACCCGCTGGTACTTAAAGGATTGCGGACCGCCGGCAAGGAAAACACCGCCATTGTCATCAGCATGGCAGATGCCAAACAGATCGAACAGGCCACGGAACGGCACCTGTTTCTCAAACAGTGCCGGGTCATTTTTGTGACCGGAAACTTATAAACGCATGGAAGGACCCTATCATGACAGATTTTATACCGAACCGGAACGACGCCCTGTCTCTGCTGGAAAAATACAACCAGAAACCGGGTTTGATCCGCCATGCCTTAGCCGTGGAAGCGGTCATGGCCCATTTTGCAGAAAGATTCGGTGAGGATGCGGGAAAATGGCGGGTTGTCGGCCTGGTCCATGACCTGGATTATGAACAGTTTCCAGAAGAACACTGCCACAAATGTGTGGAACTGTTCACGGCCCACAACTGGCCTGAAGACTATATCCGGGCCGTCATCAGCCATGGATGGGGAATCTGTACCGATGTCGAGCCGCAAACCCCTTTGGAAAAAACCCTTTACGCCATAGATGAACTCACGGGACTTGTGGCCAGTGCAGCCCTGGTCCGGCCGTCCAAAAGCATTCTGGACCTCACGGCAAAGTCTGTGAAAAAGAAATTCAAGGACAAGGCCTTTGCCGCCGGAGTTGACCGGGAAGTGATCAAAAAAGGGGCGGAAATGCTGAACATGGACCTGTCCGAACTGATCACCGAAGTGATTGCCGGCATGCAGCCGGTGGCTGAAGAGATCGGACTGAAAGGCGACTTATGATCCAGCGGCCCCCGGACAAGGGGAAGCCCTCGGCAAAGCATCCTGCGGCAGACCGCAGGCTCAGTGGGCCAGGGCCGTGGCAATGGTATCGGCCATGCGGACCATGTTGTCCAGGTAATCCGGGGCTAAAGGATTTATGGACACCACCGCGCCATCGATTGCTTCGGCAATTTTTCCGGCCGCCTGCTGGTCAAACTGGGGCTGGACAAAAATCACCCGGGTCTTTTCCTCTTTTGCCAGCTTGATGATGGCCGACAGCTCCTTTCCTTTGGGGGCCCTTCCCATGGTCTCCACCGGGATCTGAACCAGGCCGTAGTCATCTGCCAGATACCCGAATGCCGGATGGAATACAAAGAAATTCTGACCTGCCAGGGGTGCCAGGGTGTTTTTCAGCTTTTCATGGAGCCGGTCCAGCTCCCTTGCGAACGCATCATAATTCTCCTGGAACCGGGCCGCATGGGCCGGAGCCAGTTCGATCAGGGCTTCGGTCATAGTTGCGGCCTGCTGCTTGACCCGCAGCGGGCTCATCCAGATGTGGGGATCCTTGCCGGCCCCCAAATCTGCATGATCATCATCTCCTCCCTGGTGGGGATCATCCGCATTGCCGTCATGGGCATGCCCATGATCTTTTTGTCCATCATCGGCCTTGTGATCGTCATGGGTCTTGGAATGATCGTGGCTGTGCCCGCCATGGAGATCGTCTTCATGGATATGGTCTTCCATCTCCCGCAGCATGATCCCTTTGCGGGTGTCTACCACCCGGATATCCGGAGCAATGGAGGCGATTTTGTGCATGAATCCATTCTCAAACGGCACGCCGATTCGAAAATAGAGATCCGCACCCGCCAGTGTCTTGATCTGGGCCGGGGTGGGGGAATAGGTGGCCGGGCTTTTGCCCGGAGTCACCAGCACATTCACTTCTGCCAGTTCACCGGCAATCCGTTCCACAAAATATTTCTGGGGTATGACACTGACAAAAACCTGCAACTTTTCTCCGGCATTCAGGCCGGTGTTTGCCAAAAACACAATCAAGGCCGCCAACAAGATTGATTTTATGTGCATCTTAACCTCCGCCGTGTTCATCTGGTCCAATTTACAAAAAAACAGGTCATTCCACCATACCTGCAATCAAAAACCGCTGTTACGTCTGTTGATTCTCCTTCAAAACCGCCCTGCTTTATGTTACAGAAAAAATTTTTC
>DATHSR010000233.1:0-3520 GCA_035464035.1 Desulfotignum sp.
CCGGTATCCGGGTGATGGACGTGACAGGCACCACTTTCTTGATCCCGGTTTCAGCCAGTGCCCGGGGAAGATACCGCTTGACGAACAGCAGCGGTTCTTTTTCCTTCGGCACATACAGGTAGGCATCCTGGGCCGTGCCTGAAAAATAATAGATGTCGGGTTTGTGCGTCAGAAACACCCCGCCCATGCCGGCGTGTTCCATCCGGATTTTCAGGGCCTGGATCCGGTTTGAGATTTCCCCGGCCGGGGTCTTATGAAAAAAAGTTTCCATCAAGACCCGGACCCATGGCGTTGAAAAATTTCCGGCATATCGACCCGGCAATACGCGTCGTCAAAAGATTCACCCGTTCCTGCAATTTTTTTCTTTGCCCATCCCACTATAAAAAGACCTGTTTTTCGCCTGCTGCCGATTTCCAAAATTTTCAAATCAATCTATACCAAAGCCTGCGGCAATGCAAAAAGATTATCAAACAAAAAAACCGCTACAGGAAAATTCGGCTCCTGCCGGAAAAACCCAGGCCGTTGTCCGGACATTTGGCCCGACGGTCATTGACAATTTTTTCCAAATCCTTATGATGAGGCATATTTTAAACCATTTAATGGAGATGCACATGCCTGATCTAACCGCTGTTATGGAAACCAGCAAAGGAACCATCCGTCTGAAACTGTTTGCCGACAAAACCCCGGTGACCTGCGGCAGTTTTGCCAATCTGGTAAAACGGCAATATTACAACGGACTCAAATTTCACCGGGTAATCGGCGATTTCATGATCCAGGGCGGCTGCCCTTACGGCAACGGCATGGGCGGACCGGGATATAATTTTGAAGATGAATGCAAAAAAGATCTCAAACATGACAAGCCCGGAATCCTGTCCATGGCCAATGCCGGCCCCGGGACCAACGGGTCCCAGTTTTTCATCACCCACGGCCCCACCCCCCATCTGGACGGCAGACACACGGTTTTCGGCGTGGTGGAAAGCGACGCAGACCAGAAGGTGGTGGACAGCATCGCCCAGGGCGACACCATTGACAGCATCACCATTCAGGGGAATGTGGGCTCCTTGTTCAAAAAGATCCAGCCCAGACTGGATGAATGGAACAAGGTTCTGAACAAGAATTTCCCCAAACTGCCCAAAGCCTGAACCGAAACCGGGCCGATATCAAAGCCGAAAGCCGGACTGACCATCAGTCCGGCTTTGTTGTCTGATCACTGTGTTCAGAACATCGGGGATCAGGCGGTTACCAGATCAATGTAAAAGGGAATCACATGCAGGGTCTTGCTTCTTTCATCGGTCTGACCCAGGCGCCAGTCTGTCACCGGCACACCGGCTGACTTGATTTTCCGGATCATTTCCTTGATATTGATGAGGGGGTGGCGGGCAAATACATTGGGAAGCCCATAGGTCAGGCTGCACACCAGACACTTGCCGGGACGCTGGGTGAGATGAAAGGCCAGCACAACCGTTTCGGGTTTGATGGACACACATTCCAGACGGATATCATAGGCCCCTTCCGACACATCGCCATACAGTGCCTCGAAAAACCGGTCACTGGTCTGGGGTGGCAGCAGGTCGTCACAAAATTCTCGGGTAAAAATATTTTTCATTTCGATCTGATCCATCCGGTTCACCCAAATTAAAAAAATATTCCGGTTTTGCTTGCTGTGAAACTTTCTTCTATATAACCTGTGTCGGAAAATCAAGCTTAAAAAGTGCCGATTCATCCGACGCCGCACGAAAATCTGTCACGCCGTTTCACCCATCTTTTTTTAATTTGCTGGCCCAACCCCTTTGTGGTAAGGTAAAAAAAATTTGGGTATCGCTCTGCCAGAATATGGCAGACCGGCCTGTCCGCCGGAAACAACCCGTACAAACAGGTGGCATCAACTGCATAACCGCAAAAAATTAATGGATCACATGGAAACAATACCCTTTTCCAAAGGCTTTAAACTGAAACTGGCCGGCATGCCGGACCCCAGTATCATCCGTCTCTCCAGACCGGCCACGGTGGGAGTTTCCGCCCTGGATATTCCCCATATCCGTCCCAAACTGCTGGTCAAGGAAAATGATCCGGTGAAAACCGGCACCCCGCTGTTCTGTGACAAAAGAGATACCACCATCCAGTTTGTGTCACCCGGGACCGGGACCGTGAAAAAAATTCTGTTCGGTCCCCGCCGGCGGCTGCTGGAAGTGGTGATCACTTTAGATGCCATGGATGACTTTGTCGCGTTTGATCCGGTTTCCCTCCAGAGCCTGGGCCGGGTTTCAAACCAGGAACTGACCGACCGTCTCAAACAGGGCGGCATGTGGCAGGCCCTGCGGCAGCTGCCGGCAAGGGACACGGCAGACAGCGAGACCCCGCCGCCGCTGGTGATTGTCTGCCTGAACGGCAATGACCTGTTCTCTCCCCATCCGGGGCTGTTACTCCAGGACAGGGTCCGGGAGTTCGAGTTTGGACTGGCCTTGCTCAAACGGTTTTCAGACCGGGTGATTGTGGCGGCCCGAAAACGCTCCTTTCCCCTTCTGGCCCCTGTCAGACACTTGATCACCCACCAGGTGTCAGACACATACCCGGCCTGGGATCCCGGCGCAATTTTGTACCACATCAAAACGGCGGCAGAGGAAAACACGGCCTGGTACATCCATGCCGAAGGCCTGATCCGCATGGCCCGGTTTCTGGAAACCGGGCGGTATCCGGTGGAAACCATGGTCACCGTCACCAGAGGCCAGGATAAGAAACCCCATCTCATCACCCGCCAGGGGGCGCCCATCCGCCTTCTCGCCGGCAACTTTCCTTCGGGCAGCCTGATCACCACCGGCCAGTTCAACGGCCGGAAAGTGGACCCGGACAGCCACCTGGGATTTTTTGAAACCACCTTAAACATCATCCCGGATGCCCCTGAAGATGAAATGTTCGGTTTTCTGCGGCCGGGGCTTGACAAACCCACCGTTTCCAAAACGTTTCTGTCCTGCCTTGTGGACAGAGAAGTCCAGATGGACTGCACCCTGCATGGCGAAGAGAGGGCCTGTATCAACTGCAGCTATTGTGAAGATATCTGCCCTGTGGATCTGATGCCCAGCTTCATCATGAAGGCCCTGGCGGGGGATGATATTGAAGAAGCCCTGCAGTTGGGACTGCTGGACTGCTGCCGGTGCGGGCTGTGCTCCTTTACCTGCCCGTCCAAGATCGAACTCGCCCGGATCCTTTCCCGGGGCATGGATACCCATCACAAGGACAAACAAGGATAACGATACGATATCATGAATCCCATCAAAAAGATATTTGAGCTGCTGGAATATGATTTCAGTGACGCCGGAAAATTTGCCAAACTCGGGCCGCTGTTCGACGCCACCAAGACCTTTTTCTTTCTGCCGTCCCCCAGAACCAGACTGGGGCCGTTCATCCGGGACCATCTGGACCTGAAACGCTACATGAGCGTGGTGCTCCTCTCCCTGATGCCGGTACTTTTTTTCGGCATGTACAACACCGGTTATCAATCCGGCCTGGCCAGGGGAGAGTC
>DATHSR010000234.1:0-12319 GCA_035464035.1 Desulfotignum sp.
GGCTCCTGCCGGAACCCGGTACGATTCATGCTCCAGGCGGAAATTTCAACTATTTATAAAAAAGCCGGCCGGGTCCGTAAAAATCATAATATCATCTATTTTCCGGATTTAGCCAGTGTTAAAAAATTTAATGCCCGGCTGGATGCCATCGGTAATATCACGTCTGACGGCCGTCCCATTCTGGGGCTGGATGCCAGGGATCTGCTGGAAATTATGCTGGAGGTCAATGACCAGGGGTTTTTTGTACCGGCCCATATCTGGACCCCCTGGTTTTCCCTGTTCGGATCCAAATCCGGGTTTGATCATATCCAGGAATGCTTTGAAGACCTGACGCCCCATATTTTTGCCGTGGAAACCGGGCTGTCATCGGATCCGCCCATGAACTGGCGGGTAACGGATCTGGATGGTGTCCGGCTCATGTCCAATTCCGATGCCCATTCTCCGGGGTATCTGGGGCGCAATGCCTGTGTTTTCGACACGGATCTGGATTATTTTGCCATGAGAAAATCCTTGGAGACCGTCGATCTGAAGGGGTATCAGGGCACGCTGGATATGTATCCGGACCAGGGGAAATACCATTATGACGGTCACCGCAAATGCCGCGTCAGCCTTGATCCAGAAGATACCGCCCGGCGGGGCGGCCGCTGCCCCGAGTGCGGCCGCCCCCTGACTCTGGGAGTGCTTTACCGGGTGAGGGAACTGGCGGAACGGCCCCAGGGGTTTGTGCCGGAACACCGTCAGGGGTATACCTCTATCATTCCTTTGGCGGACATGCTGTCCGAGATCTTCGGCGTGGGACCCAGAACCAAAAAAGTGACCCAGTATTACCGCAAAGCGGTGCAGACGCTGGGCCCGGAGCTTGATATTCTCACGGATCGATCCTGCGAACAGATTCAGGCGGCCGGGATGCCGTTGCTGGCAGAGGCGGTCAAACGGATGCGGGCCGGCACTGTGCATGTATCCCCTGGATATGACGGAGAATACGGCAAAGTGAGGGTGTTTACTTCTGAAGAACTTTTGCAGTTCAAGGGCGAGCGGCAATTGCAGATGACCCTGAAAGGAACCCCCATTGAACAGATACCGGCCCGCCGGACGGTTTCCAGAAAACAGGCCGGCGATCGTCCTACACCCTCTGTGAGACCCCCATCGGCAAAGAATCTGACTGACAGCACCGTCCAAAGCAGACAGAACATTTTGGAAGGGCTCAACAGCAGCCAGCTTCAGGCGGTGCTCTCCCCATCTTCTGCCATTCTGATCACGGCCGGGCCCGGTACGGGAAAGACCCGGACCCTGACTGCCAGAATCGCACATCTGATAAACCGGGAACAGGTGCCCCCGGACCGGATTTTGGCCCTGACCTTTACCAACAAGGCGGCCGGAGAGCTTTTGGGGCGCATCCAGACCGTTCTGCCGCCGGGCGGGGCCCAGGTCACAGCAGCCACATTTCACGGGTTCTGTCTGGCCATGCTCAAAGAATATGAGGGCGCCACTTTGCGGCTGCTGGAAGAGGACCTCAGAAAGGAACTGGTGAAAACTGCCCTGACACAGGCCACAGGCAAAACAGCCGGTACGGCCCGGCTTGTGGATACCCTGGACCTGCAGATCAGCCTGTGCAAACAGCAGTTTCTGGGACCTGAAGAGGATCTGCACGGACCGGACCCGGTCCTGCTGAAATCAGTTTACACCGGGTATCAGCAGCTTTTGCAGGACCGGGGCGGGATCGATTTTGAGGACCTGATTTTCAGGTTCTATCACCTGCTCGCCCGGTCGGACCAGATATTGAACCGGGTGAGGTCCCGGTTCAGCCATATTTTTGTTGATGAATACCAGGACCTGAACCTGGGTCAGTACGAGCTGGTCAGGCTGCTGGCAGAGAGCAGCCATCTGTTTGTCATCGGTGATCCGGATCAGTCGATTTACGGATTCCGGGGGTCGGATCACCGGTTTTTCAACCGGTTCGCCACGGACTATCCCTCATGTGAACAGATTGTGCTGACTCGAAACTACCGGTCTACCCAGATCATTTTAGACGCCGCCTTTCAAATGATTTCAAAGTCCCGGCCGGACCGGGACACCCCCAAAATTTTTTCAGAGATCAACAGCACAAGAAAGCTGATCATCAGGGAAACCGCCACGGAAACCGCCGAAGCGGTGGCCGTAAGCAAGATGATTGAAGCCGGCGTGGGGGGATTGTCCCTGGATATCATGAATACCCGGCATGGGCACGGGTTCACAGACGCTGACTATGGGTTTTGCGATTTTGCGGTGCTGTACCGAACCCGCAGGCAGGGAGAGGTGTTTGCCAAGGTGTTTGAGAAGCACGGGATTCCATTTCAGACAGCGGACAAAAAGACCGGTTTTAACCAGCCGCAGATTGCGCCGCTGCTGAGCTGTTTTCGTCTCATGACCGGCCGGGGGGGTGCAAAGGATGTTCAGATACTGGACGCTCATTTCAAGCATCAAACCCAGGACCGGCCGTTACATCCGGAGGACCGGATCCTGGGCCCGGTGCAGGATCAGATCCGGGAACGTTCCAGCCAGGAGTGCCTGGCGGTGTTCACCCGTTTTCTGGAGATTGAGGACGCTGTGACCAAGGATCCGGCGGCGGCGGCAGCCTTCTCCCGGATTCGGATGCTGGCAGAGGCGTTTGAGGATCCGGATGCGTTCATGGACAGTCTGGCCCTGGACCAGGACCCGGACCATCTGGCCAATGCCGCCCAGAAAGTGTCGCTTTTGACCATGCATGCAGCCAAGGGACTTGAATTTCCAGTGGTTTTTGTCACCGGGTGTGAGCAGGGACTGATTCCCTTTGCCAGAGACGGGGCACCCTGCCAGGCCCCGGCAGAGGAACGCCGGCTGTTTTATGTGGCCATGACCCGGGCCATGGATCTGTTGTGTCTGACCTATGCCCGCAAACGGCAGATGTTTGGTGCCAGCCGGGACCGGCAGCCGTCGGTTTTCCTGGAAGATATTGCCGCGCAACTGGTCCGGCTTGAAAAACAGGCCCGGGTCCTGCCGGAAAAAAAACAGCCGGTTCAACTGGAGCTGTTCTGATGTACCGGCCTGCGTGTCTGTTTCTGGCAGGGCTGTGTCTGGCGGTTGCCGCACCCGTCCACAGCGATATCTATAAATATGTCGACAAAAACGGGGTGGTGCATTTTACCAACACCCCGTCTTCATCGGAATATGTGCTTTATATCCGGGAAAATCGGGAAGTTGAAAAACGGGTTGCAGATCCGGATACTTATGACGATTTGATCCGCAATGCCTCAGACCGGTTCGGGGTGCCTTTTCCTCTGATAAAGGCCGTGATCCGTGTAGAGTCCGCTTTCAACCCGAAGGCGGTTTCCCCCAGGGGTGCCCAGGGATTGATGCAGGTCATGCCGAAAAATTTTTCAACCTTGTCTGTGACCGATCCATTTGATCCGCACCAGAACATCATGGCCGGCACCCGGTATCTGGGTCAGCTGCTGGACCGCTATGCGCAGCAGGTTCCCCTGGCTCTGGCCGCCTATAATGCCGGGCCGGCTGCGGTGGACCGCTACCGGCAGATTCCCCCGTTCACGGAGACCCGGGAATATGTCCGCAAAGTGATAGCCCTTTACAGTCAAACCAAAGGGACATGAGACTCAGGATTCGACCTGAATCGATTTGATGAATGCGGTCAACCGGTCCTTCATATCCGGCCGCTCCAGCGCAAAGGCCAGGTTGGCCATCTGGAAGCCCACCTTGTCACCGCAGTCAAACCTTTGCCCTTTGAATTTGTATCCAAAGATGGGCTGTTCCTTCAACAGGGCTTTCATGGCGTCGGTGAGCTGTATTTCATTTCCGGCTCCCCGGTTTTTTCTGCCCAGCAGCGCAAAGATCTGGGGCATGAGAATATACCGGCCGATGATGGCCAGGTTTGATGGGGCCTGATCCGGGGACGGTTTTTCCACCATGTCATTGATGCGCACGATATCTTCCTCCACTGGCGTGGCATCCAGGATGCCGTATTTGTCGGTCTGATCCATCGGGATTTCCATGACCGCCGCCATGGAGGCCCGCAGCCGGTCAAACTTTTTAATCATTTCCGACAGCACCGGCTTGTCGGTCTGAATCAGGTCGTCCGCCAGCAGCACGGCAAAGGGTTCGTCCCCCACGATATCTCTGGCACACCAGATAGCATGCCCCAGACCCAGGGGTTCATGCTGCCGGGTGTAGATGATGGTCCCGGTGGGGGGCACCAGTTCCCGGATCTGTTTGAGCAGGTCATCTTTTTTCTTTTGTTCCAAAGCATGTTCGATTTCAAATGAGCGGTCAAAATGATCTTCCAGGGCTTTTTTCCCCCGGCCGGTCACAAAGACGATCTGCTCGATCCCCGCCTGGAATGCCTCTTCCACAGCATACTGGATCAACGGCTTGTCCACCACCGGAAGCATCTCCTTGGCCATGGCCTTGGTGGCCGGAATAAACCGGGTGCCAAGACCCGCCACCGGGAAAACCGCTTTTTTTATCTTCATCACGACTCCTTTGTCTGTCTGTGGGTTCCATTGTACTTGTTTCAGGTCCGTTCTCCTGTCTTAATGGGGATTTAAAGCGGTGTCAAATTGATTTTGTCTTTTTCGCGCGGCCGGAGAAACAAAAACCGAAAACCCAATCAGAAAATTTCATTTAACCGGTCCTGCTTGCGCGGGCACCTGAATCGGCCGGCGGGAATGACGGCTGAAAATGACAATCGTATCAGCTTGACATTATTATATTTTTTTTTTAGTATCCAGGCGCTCGACAACAGGTGTAAAAATTTAATCATGTAAGGATGCCGTCCTATGAATGACCATAAAATATCTGAAATTCCCCCCCAGCAGATGAGTCGCAACACCCGGTTCAAGTTCCTTTGCCACAAAGGAGTCAAGTGCTTCACCGACTGCTGCCGGGGTATTGATATCATGCTGACTCCCTATGATATTCTGACCATGCGCCAGAAGCTGGATCTGACCTCTGAAGAATTTCTGGCGGTGTTTACCGAACCCCGGATGCTGGAAAAAGCGGAAATGCCGGTGGTCACGCTCAAACTACTGGATGACGAGCGGAAATCCTGCCCGTTTGTACAGGACAAGGAAGGATGCGCCATCTACGAAGACCGCCCCACCACCTGCCGTTACTACCCCATCGGCGTCGGGGCCCTGAGTTATTCCGGAGAGCAGGGAGACAAGGATGAATTCTTTTTTACCGTCAAGGAGGCCCACTGCCTGGGGTTTGAGGAAGACAAGGAGTGGACCGTGGCCCAGTGGCGTGAGGACCAGGGGATCGATCTGCGCGACGCGGTAAACGAAGGATGGATGGACCTGATGGTCCGGAAAAAATCCCTGCCGCCCAGCATGAAGCTGACCGAGGACAGCAAAAAAATATTTTTCATGGTCTGCTACAATATTGATAAATTCAGGGAGTTTGTCTTTGGTTCATCCTTTCTGGACCGGTATGAGATTCCCGCCGAACGCATCGAAGAGATCCGGGCCGATGATGTCAAGCTGCTGCAGTTTGGGTTTGAATGGCTCAAGGCCAGTTTTTTTCATGCCGGTCAGGAAAAGTTCCAGTCAAAAAAACGCTGAATTTTTTTGTCACCCAGGACACCAAGATAGGCAGCGGATCCTTCAAAATCATTTCGGCATTATTTCCGGGCGCTGTATTGCTTGAGAACCAGTTTCGGGGCAAATCCGGGATGGGAGATATACCGGCCCATGTTGGTCATGAACGTGTCCACCAGGGATTGGAGCACTCCGTCTTTTTCATGATTTAAAATAAAGTTGCGCTCCAGACGGTATTCATAAGTCACTGTTTCACCCAGCGTTTCCCGGATCTGTTCAAAACTTGTGCCTGACAGCGGTTCCTTTTTGAACAGATCCGGTTCAACCTTGATTTCCATGGTGGCCTGCACGATCACCACACAGGCATCTTGGCTGATGTCTCTGGACAAATCGGACAGCACCAGGGTCTGACCGTTTTCCAGTTCAATTTTTTTTATCAGGGTGCCGGTCCCTGCCGGTGTGTTGTTTATTTTCATCTGAATGGCGGCATCGGTGTGGTGGGTTTTGCGGTTATTCATAGCCATACCAGAGCCCTTCCTGATGAGCGGGATTGTGGAGCCGGTCTTTGATGTCGATGTTGAAGAACTCGGCAATGGGGGCAAACAGTTCAGGATGAGCGGCCTGGACCTGCTGCATGGCGGCAACGATTCTGTCCAGTCCCTGGCGGGTCATTTTACCCAGGGGCCGGCGGCAGGGACCGGCGGGCATGCCCAGCAGCTGCATCATGGTTTTCAGGGGCAGAGGATTTCTGGCCCGGCACTGGACCGGCCCGAACGGGGTTTTTTCGGTGGTGGTAACCACCACCAGGTCCAGCAACGGCTTGAGAGCGGACTGCAACTGCCGGGCCGTGTCCATGTCGCCCTGATTGATGGCCGATACCAGCTGGGTCATGAAGCCCGGCACAATATTGGACATTACGGAAATGGCACCGCAGGCCAGAATGTCCGGGTCTGTCATGATGTCATATACCAGCGCGTCATCACCGGAAAAAATCTGGAAATCCGTGCCGCAGCATGTCCGGGTCAGTCTCATGTTGTCCAGGTTGCCCGTGGCCTCTTTGACGCACCGGACATTGGGGCAGGCTTTTGCCAGCAGGGCCAGGTCCTGGGGCAGCATCTGGGCACCGGTGCGGCCGGGAATGATGTAGGGGATGATCTCCATGTCCGGGTACCGGCCGGCCACGGCTTCATAGTATTCCTTGCGGATTTCCAAAGAAGAGGGGCCGTTGTAATAGGGGTCCACCATGAGCAGGGCATCCACGCCCTGTTTGGCGGCATGGCCGGCTGCTGTCAACGCTTCATCCGTATTGTTGCTGCCGGTGCCTGCAATGATCCGGGACCGGCCCTTGATCTGCGTTGCAGCCAGATCGATGACATGGTTGTGCTCCTGCCATTTGAAGGTGGGGCTTTCTCCGGTGGTGCCGGTGACCAGGATGCCGGTAACACCGTTTTGAATCTGAAATTCGATCAGCTGCTCCAGACCGGTTCGATCCAGTTCCAAGGCGTGCGTGAACGGGGTGATAAGGGCGGTAAAACATCCGTTTTCCATAACAATGGACTCCTGAAATTTCTAAATGATGGCATGATAAAATAAAATCAGGTGCTACCACAGGTGACGTCCGGGCGCAAGTGATAAAAATGCGGGCGCAATGCTGTTTGCCAAATTTCTTGACTCCTGCGGCAGATTGTCTATTATATAAAATTTTACCTGGAACACAAGCATAACTGCGTAAAAACATGAAGGAGTTGTCCATGTCGGACGCACAACAAAAAGGGAATCTGCCCCGGAATGCGGATGAGCATATTGCAAAACTCAGATACCAGCTGACCCAGAATTCAGAATGCGGCACCACCCATTACAACCTGGGAGTGGCCCTGCTGGGAAAACAGGAATATATGGAAGCGGAAAAAGCGTTCCTTGACGCCATCGATCACAGTCCCTCCCTGGCAGAGGCGTATGTGCAACTGGGGGGCATCTGTCTTCAGCGGGGTGATCTGGAAGGCTGTTTTCGGTTCAACCAGCGGGCCACCCGGGCCCGGGCCGGATTTGCTGAAGGCTATGCCAACATGGCCTTTGTCCTGCTACAGCTGGTGGACGGCAAAGACACGAAAGAAGATGAGGAAAAAGTGGACAAGGCCGTTAAAAACCTGAAGAAAGCCATTATCCACAATAAAAATTTTGTCCAGGCCTATGCCACACTGGGAACCGCCTATTACATGAAAGGGCTGTATGAAGAAGGCATTCAGGCCAATCTGGAGGCGGTTCAGATTCAGCCCGGATTTCCCGTCGCCCACAACAACCTGGCAGTGGGATACCTGGAACTGGAAGACTATCCACAGGCCATCTTCCATTGCGATAAAGCCCGGGAGCTGGGATATGACGTGGCCCCGGAACTGTTGGCAGAACTGGCAGCCCACCGTCAGGGATAATGGTGAGTTTGGAGGTATCCTTCCATATGCCGGGATTGACCCGGCCGGTGGTTCCAGGCACAAAGCTGTGGAATACCCCGTTGTCGGCAGGCACCGATGCCCGGCAGACTGTCGGGCAAATGACCGTGGGGGATTATTTTCAGGCCGCCCGGTCATTTCTGACCCAAGATCAGGGGAGCCGGCTGTGCCGGGCAATCAAGGCCCTGGCAGGAGAGTGCGGACCGGTCCCTGCCCTTGGCATCAGTCTGGAAAAACACGGGGCTTTTTATCACCCGTTGAAAATTTCCATTGAAACCGGCAAGGGGCTCCCGGTTTATCTCGTACTCAACGGCGCGGTGAAAGATCCGGGCGCAGCCCTTATCCACAAGGAACATCAGTTGTTGGCATCCCTGGCGTCCCGGATCAAGCCGGGTTTCCTGCCCCGGGTGTTCGGGGCAGAAACCATCGCCTGTGACAAAGGCAGGGTCTGCTTTTTTTTGGGACAGTGGTTTGACGGGTTCTGTGAATTCCACGTCACCCGGACCCCTGAAGGAAACCAGGTGGCGGTATGGCAGGATGACGGGATCCATGAAACAATCCCGTGGGAGCAGGCAGCCCGGATATACCAGAGAATCGCCTATATCCTGACGGCCTATTATGATGTCCACACCGGCCATGAGATCGGTCCCTGGCATCATGCAGCCGGGGATTTTGTGGTGTCCCTGAGCAAGGAAGGCACAGCTGTCCGCCTGATCACCGTGCGGGGGATGGGACCGCTGACCCAGATGGCGGCCGAACCATCGGGCCCCGGGGTCAGACAGCTCTTTCATCTGCTTGTTTTTTTCCTGAATCTGACGGTGCGCATGCGCCTGGACCGGCTGGACGGAATCGGTCCCATGGTTTTTCTGCCCGAGGTCGTTCTGGATGCCACAGTGAAAGGGATGTTCCAGGCCCTGGAAGACCGGGAAAGGGGGCGGCTGGGGGAAGCAGATTCGATGCGGGTGCCTGCCGCCCTATCTTGTGAATTCATTGATTTTGCAACACGGTTCGATGCGGCCCAGCTGGTTCAAGTCATTGCCGCGCTGCTGGAAGACTGGCAGTCGGGTGAAGCTGAACTGGCGCTGGTCCAAAAAAATCTGGTAGCCCACTGCAGCCGGGTCAACCGGATATTGACCCGGCGGTGAAGCGGTTTTTTTGTCCACCGGGTGAAAAACAGAGACGCCCCGGTTTTTTTATTGACATGTGCAGACAGAAATTCTATATCACCTATGGTATTTTGCTGAAGGTATCTATTTGGGATGCGGATGGCAGGACAAATAACTGAAATGTTACCCCATTGGACTATTCGATGAAAAGTTTGGAAATCCTTTTCATTATTGAATGTAATTTAACTTTTAACGGAGGTAAGTAAATGGCTAAGCATGAAACTCCTTTACTGGACCAGCTGGAATCCGGCCCCTGGCCAAGCTTTGTCTCTGACCTGAAATATCAGGCTGAAAAGAGAGCAAAGAACGTGGAAGGCATTGAATTCCAGATGCCGGTGGATGTGGTCGACGATCTTCTGGGAATTCTGGAACTTTCTTTCAAACACGGCAGAACCCATTGGAAACACGGCGGCATCGTCGGTGTGTTCGGTTATGGCGGCGGCGTTATCGGCAGATACTGCGACCAGCCGGAGAATTTTCCCGGCGTGGAAGCCTTCCACACCATGCGGGTGAACCAGCCGGCGGGTAAATACTACAAAACCGATTATCTAAGACAGCTTTGCGACCTGTGGGATTTCAGAGGTTCCGGTATTACCAACATGCACGGTTCCACTGGTGATATCATCCTGCTGGGCACCACCACCAAACAGCTGGAAGAGATCTTCTGGACCCTGACCCATGACATGAATCAGGACCTTGGCGGTTCGGGCTCCAACCTGAGAACCCCGTCCGACTGCCTGGGGCAGTCCCGGTGTGAATATGCCTGCTATGATACCAATGCCCTGGTCTATTTTCTGACCAATGAATATCAGGACGAACTGCACAGGCCGGCTTTCCCCTACAAGTTCAAATTCAAACTGGACGGCTGCCCCAACTGCTGCGTGGCATCCATCGCCCGGTCCGACATGTCCTTTATCGGTACCTGGAGAGATGACATCCGCATCGACCAGGATGCCGTGAACAAGTATGTGGAAAACGATCCTGCCTATCCGGCCAATGCCGGTGCCTACAAGGGCAGCAAGGACTGGGGCCCCTTTGATCTTGAAAAAGAAGTCCTGGGTCTGTGCCCCACCAGATGCATGAAATTTGAAAACAAGAAACTGTTCATTGACAATGCCAACTGCACCCGGTGCATGCACTGCATCAATGTTATGCCCAGAGCGCTGAAAATCGGCAAGGATACCGGTCTTTCCATCCTCGTAGGTGCCAAGGCCCCGATCCTGGACGGTGCCCAGATGGGCTCGCTGCTGGTGCCGTTCCTGCCGGTCAACCCGGACAATGATTACGGCGAAATCACCGAAGTCATTGAAAATATCTGGGACTGGTGGATGGAAGAGGGCAAGAACCGTGAGCGCTTAGGTGAGCTGATCATGCGCCAGGGCTTCCAGAAGCTGCTGGAAGTGACAGGAATCGATCCCATGCCGCAGCACGTGTCTTACCCCAGAACCAACCCGTATATCTTCTGGAAGGAAGATGAAGTAACCGGCGGCTGGGAACGTGATGTGGAAGAATACAGAAAACACCATAGGAGATAGGAAGGGAGAATCATAATGGCTTTTATTTCTACGGGTTATAATCCAGAAAAACCGATGGAAAACCGGATCACCGACATCGGTCCCAGAGACTATAACGAATTTTATCCTCCTGTGATTGCCAAAAACAAGGGCAAATGGTCTCACCATGAGATCCTTGAACCCGGCGTTCTCGTGCACGTGGCGGATTCAGGAGATGAAGTATATACGGTAAGAGTGGGCGGTGCCCGCCTGATGTCCACCAGCCTGATCAATGAGATCTGTGACATTGCCGACAAGCATTGTGACGGACATGTCCGGTTTACTACCCGGAACAATGTCGAGTTCATGGTGGATTCCAAAGACAAGGTGGAACCTCTGAAAAACGATCTTTCCGCCAGAAAGTTTGCCGGCGGTTCCTTCAAGTTCCCCATCGGCGGAACCGGCGCCGGTATCACCAATATCGTTCACACCCAGGGCTGGATTCACTGCCACACCCCGGCCACCGATGCATCCGGTACGGTGAAGGCGGCCATGGATGTGCTTTTCAATGATTTCCAGGACATGAGACTGCCGGCCCAGCTGCGGGTGTCCATGGCCTGCTGCCTGAACATGTGCGGTGCGGTCCACTGCTCTGATATCGCCATCCTGGGATATCACAGAAAACCGCCCATGCTGGACCATGAGTATCTGGACAAGGTCTGTGAAATCCCTCTGGCTGTCTCCGCCTGCCCCACGGCCGCCATCAAACCGGCCAAGGTGAAACTGGCGTCCGGAAAGGAAGTCAAATCGGTGGAAGTCAAGAACGAACGGTGCATGTACTGCGGTAACTGCTACACCATGTGCCCGTCCATGCCCCTGGCGGATACCGAAGGGGATGGTATCGTTCTGATGGCCGGCGGCAAGGTGTCCAACCGGATCTCCGACCCCAAGTTCTCCAAAGTGGTGGTGGCCTTCCTGCCCAATGAGATGCCCAGATGGCCGTCCATGACAGACGCCATCAAGAGAATGGTGGAAGCCTATGCCAAGGGCGCCAACAAGTACGAGCGCGTAGGTGACTGGGCGGAAAGAATCGGATGGGAAAAATTCTTTGAGGTGTGTGAGCTGGAGTTCACCCATCACCTGATCGATGATTTCCGTCAGCAGGCATACATGAGCTGGCGCCAGTCAACCCAGTTCAAATTCTAGTTTACGCTGGTTTTTGAACCGATCCTGCGACATATGATGAAAGGCCGGGGCATTCATAACGAATCCCCGGCTCATCCATTTTAAAATAAAGGAGCGACAATCATGAGTGATCTTCTTGCCAATAAAGAAGCCGCCCAAGAGGCAGTAGTAGAATGGCTGACTAAAAAGTCAAAGTCCAAAACCAAATTCTACATCAAGGATTTTTACAAGATCTTTCCGGATGACAAACCCAGAGAGATCAAAAAAGTCGTCAATAAAATGGTGGAAAACGGAATCCTTGAGTTCTGGTCTTCGGGGTCCACCACCATGTACGGTCTCAAGGGTGCGGGAATTCAGCATTCTTCCGAAGGTGAAAATTAATATATCATAAAGAAAAAACCCATGCAGGCAAGTGGTGACAGCGTCCCTGGGGTGGTGGTGGCAGGGCTCAGGGGTGGTTC
>DATHSR010000235.1:0-3829 GCA_035464035.1 Desulfotignum sp.
GACAGGTTCTGTGTATTCTGAATCTTCAAACCAATCATCGATAATAACAGCTATCTTGCTCATTTTTTTATCCTTTCCCGGCATATTCCCGGCGATAATGTGGTTTTTTTTCCTATTGTAAAAGAATGTGTGTTTTCAACAATGCAGGAAAATTTGTATTTTTCCATTGCCCGGTCTGTATCCCTGAGCAACCGGCACGGCTTTTAAAAACACAATACAGAAAAAACGAAATGAAAATACATGATTTCCCTTATGGTGCAGCTATCCCGGCCGGGCTATGATGCGGATAGGAGTTCAAAATCCGGGATTAAGAGATAATACGGGGAGGGTGTCATGGAAAAAGATACCATGTTGACAAGTGATGGAACAAAAAACACCCCGATGCCCGACACCCGGGGATCTTTTGATAAGGAAACCCCGTATACAGACACCGGCATTGATATAGATGAACAAGACATCGCCAACGCGCTTTGTCTGATGGATCTAATGATCATTAAAACTCGCCTTTAACTGCATGGCGGTTTCCATTTCACCTTTGGCAGACCGTGATGGCATACCAAGCTCAGGGTTCTGATCTGGCCTACCGATGTATGCGATGGTTACCCCATAACCCGGAGTATCTCTTATGCAAACCTATAAAACCGTGGCAGAAGTTGTCGATTTTCTAAAGACCTATCATCAACAGTTACACGATTATTTCCTCAAATACCGGGATACGGTGAATTCCGAACGGCTGCAAATGCTGATTGACTATATCAGCCGCCACAAAAAAAATATTCACAATGTGCTTGAAACCATTCATGAAAAAGATCGGGACATCATCTCCAGAACCTGGATCCAGTTTGTTCCCTTCACTGAAACCATCCTGCCTGAAAAACAACTGGCAGATCCGAACCAGGATATGGACAGCATGGTGCAGCAGGTATTTGAACTGGATGACAACCTGATCCGATTTTATGACAAAATGGTTCACCAGAGCGGGATACCCGAACCGGTCAAGGAATTTTTCGAGCACCTGATAACCATGGAAGAACAAGAAAAGGCACAGGTTGCTGAAACAGCCCAGCAGATAAAGAACCTTTAGGTATGGTCTTCAGAAATTGTCTTGATGCCTTATCAATAGATTTGTATAACTACCCGTAAAAAGAAAAGAAGCGGGTCAAACATGCGGATTCCATGCAAGACACCTGTGATTACAGCGCAAATTCTCTACATCAGGAGGTGAAATGCCCGATTTGCTGGGAATTGATCTTGGCGGCACAAAACTGGATTTTCTGCTGGCGGCCGAAGATGGCACTTTCCGGTATGAAAAACGATATGACAGCCCTTTCAAAAAAACCGGAAAAAAAATGGCCGGATCATAAGGGATCAGAAAAGGATTATCCATGACCATCCGCACAAACGGTATCCTGATGCCCATAAGCTGTCTTCCCGGCAAATACGGTATCGGTGATCTGGGACCCGCAGCCTATGGGTTTGCCGATTTTCTGACTGCAACAGGCCAGCAGATCTGGCAGGTACTGCCGCTGAATCCGGTCGACCCCCAAAGCGGTTCTCCCTACAGCAGCCCATCCGCGTTTGCAGGCAACCCGCTGCTGATAAGCCCGCATTATCTTGTCCGCGCCGGTCTGCTGTCTGTGGATGACACCCCGCCTCAACAGACATTTTCCGATACCCGCGTGGACTATCCAGCGGTCGCGGACCATAAGCACACCCTTTTTCAACTGGCTTTTGACCGCATGGAGCAACAGGGGAAAACCCTTGCGGACTTTGACCGGTTCTGCGCCCGCCAAAAAACCTGGCTGGAAGATTATGCCACATACACGGCCCTGAAAGAATATTTTAACCAGACCGGCTGGCAGCAATGGCCGGGACCGATACGGGACCGCCAGCCGGATGCCCTGTCACAGATACAGGACCGACTGGCCAGTCAGATCAGATTTCATAAAGTTGTACAGTTTTTGTTTTTCCGTCAATGGCATGCGCTCAAAGATTACTGCAATGCCCGCAATATCCGCCTGTACGGTGATCTTCCCATCTATCTGCCCCATGACAGCGCAGATGTCTGGCAATTCCCGCAGCAGTACAAACTGGATCAAAACAAATCACCACTGAAAGTGTCAGGGGTCCCCCCGGATTACTTCAGTGACACCGGTCAGCTCTGGGGCCATCCGGTGTACGACTGGCAATACCTGCAGAAAAACGATTACACCTGGTGGCTCAACCGCTTTGCACACAATTTTGAGATGTTTGACGTGGTGCGTATCGATCATTTCAGGGGGCTGGTGGCATACTGGGAGGTATCAGCCTCGGCAAAAACCGCTGTTGACGGGCAATGGGTAGAGGTACCGGGCGATGATTTTTTCACCCGGTTGACCATGCGGTTCGGACGGCTGCCGGTGATCGCCGAAGACCTGGGCACGATCACACCCGATGTCCGTGAATGCATGCGCAGATTTCAGCTGCCCGGCATGCGGGTGCTGCAGTTCGCCTTTGGCGATGATTTCCCCCACAATTCCTTTTTGCCCCATCACCATATCCAGGACTGTATCGTTTACACCGGCACCCATGACAACAACACCATCCGCGGCTGGTTTGAACAGGAACTCACCGACCAGGCAAAGACCCGTTTGCAGCGCTACCTGGGCCGCCATATCTCCAGGGAAAACATCCACTGGCAGATGATGCGCCTGGCCATGATGTCTGTGGCCGATACGGTGATCATCCCGCTCCAGGATATTCTGGGTCTGGGCCCTGATGCCCGCCTGAACCAGCCGGCCGGTGCAAAGGAAAACTGGCAGTGGCGGCTGCCAAAAGCCGGGTTGACAAAACAGCATGCGAACTGGCTTAAAACGGCCACGGCTACCTATGGCCGGAGCCGGGTGTCAACGATCAGACATCTTTGAGGAGCCGCTCCCCGGAAGACTGCCTGGCAGCTGCGGCAAATGATTCAAGACTCTGTTCCAGCGCTGTCAGCTCCAGGGTGTCGCCCAGATACAGATCATCTTTTCCCATATTTTCAAAGGCGGTCACAACATCCATGACAGTCATGCTTTCAATGTCCCGGGCCGGCGTAAAGCCGGGTTCAGGATCACTCACCTTGAAAAGAATGCGGCTGCGGACCAGTTTTTCCATGAAAAACGATGTAATGTTCACAGACAGGTTGAGATGGGAGGCAACGGATAAGGAAGTCACCGGTGCCCTGCCTTGGGCAAAACGGTTCACACAAAAAACCGCTATCCTGAGCAGGATCAGTTTTTTCACCCGGACACTGATGTGCTCATATTCGGGATCATCTGTCTGACGCAGATCAAAATTTTCCCAGACATAGGAGATCTCAGCACCGAACAGCACAATGGTCCAGGACGCCTTCAGCCATAACAAAAACAAGGGTAAAGCCGCAAAACTGCCGTAAATGGCGTTATAGGTGGAGACACCAACCTGGAATTGCACATAGGCTGTCTGGACCAGCTGAAAAATAGTGCCGGCAATGATTCCTCCGGCCAGAGCAGCCTGAACATTCACATCTTTATTGGGAATAAACATATAAAAAAAGGTGAATACCATCCAGACCGTCACAAAGGGAAAAACATTCAAACCCAAAGAAATCAGGCGGCCCAGACTGGCGGGAATGTCCAGAATTACCATGAATGTTTCCAGATAACCGGTGATAAAAATGGTGGCACTGCCCGACAATATCACCAGAAGCCCGGCAGCCATGGCGATGGTGATATAATCGGTTATTTTGCGGACAATAAGGCGGTTCCCCCTGACCTGCCAGATCCTGTTGAATGTATCTTCCATGTGGCCCATCATCTTTATCAACGCA
>DATHSR010000236.1:0-6017 GCA_035464035.1 Desulfotignum sp.
TCCGCCACATGGGCTTCTTCATTCATGCCCGACAGCACCACCGTGACCTCGGGGTGGTCCCACACCCACCGCAGGGCCCATTCCACAGGGGTGCGGGACACCTGCCCGCCCTCCCAGATCCGGGCCACTTCCAGCGGGGGCTGGGGAATGCCCCGATTCCCTCCCCGCAGCGGTTCCATCACGATCACGCCCAGATCTTTCCGTGCCGCGTATTTCAGTCCTTCCGTACCGGCCTGGTGATGTTCATCCAGATAGTTGTACTGGATCTGGCAGAAATCCCAGTCATAATCATCCACAATGGTCTTGAAATCATCCACCCGGCCGTGAAAGGAAAACCCCGCATACCGGATCCGCCCGGTTTTTTTTGCCTGGTCCATGAAATCCAGGACATCCATCTGCCGGAGCCGTTCCCACATGGGACCTGCCAGGTTGTGGATCAGGTAAAAATCAATGGGGTCGGTGCCCAGGTTCCGGCATTGCTGATCCAGAAATTCATCCATGTGGCCCCGGGTTTTCACCATCCAGGATGGCAGCTTGGTGGCGGCAAACGCCTTGTCCCGGTATCCGTTCTTCAGGGCGTCTCCCACCACTTTTTCACTTTCGCCGCCATGGTAGGGCCAGGCCGTATCCAGATAGTTGACCCCGCTGTCAATGGCATGGCGGATCTGGGCAATGGCCCGGGGCCGGTCGATCCTGCCGTTTTCCTGGACCGGCAGGCGCATGCACCCGAACCCCAGGATGGACAAGGCTTCTTTTACCTTCGGCATGTTTCTGTAGAGCATGGGTTTTTTCTCTCCTTGTCTGTCTGTTTATTCCATCAGATCTTACCATGTATTTTCATTTCATTGTAGGCGGATCGTTGATACTTTTCATCAGTTATTTTTGGGGTGCAGGGGCATGACAAGACTGTAAACCTGGTCTGACAGACGGCTTTCAAGGCCGGGACAGGCTTTTTTAAACACGGCCATGATTTTACGGTTTGAACACAGCACCTCTGCCGTAAAAAATTCAACCCCCCGGTCTTTTCCCAGTTTTATCAACAAATGAACCATGTAGGTGGCAATACCGTGATTGCCGTATTTTTCATCGACAATCAATGCGATTTCAGCATCGCGGCCTGGGGGGCAGCAGATATATCTGGCTTCAGCAATGATCACACCTTCGCCGGGTTCTCCCTCCAGCCCAACAATGGAAAAGGTATGGCGCCAGTCGACATTGACATATTCCTGCATTTTTGCATGGGGCATGGTGGTGATGGTGTGGAAATACCGGTAATAGATGGCTTCATCGGAAAATTTATAAAACAGCCGCCGCATCTGCTCTTCATCAGACGGTTTGATGGGCCTGAACCTGACCTTGAGGTTGTTTTTAAAAATATGCTGATCATAAATTTCTCCGGGATAAAGCGCACTGATCTCCCTGGCAAAGATCTGGTCCGGGTAGAGCATTTTTCTGTTTTTCGCTGCGGTGAACAGGTCCAGGCGGTCATCGGGGTGGGCAATCTCGATCAATGCCAGGGCCCGTTCCCGGATGGAAAGTCCGGTGAGCATGGCGGTGCCGTATTCGGTGACCACCATGTCGATGGATTCTTCAAATCCCAGCTGATGACAATCGTGTTCAACAGACAGTTTTATATTGGATTGCTGGTGCTGGTTTCTGGACGGCAGGCCGAAAATGATATGTCCGCCCTCGGAAATCTGGGCGCCGGCCAGGGAGTCCATCAATTCCATGGGGCCGCTGATGATCCGGCTCTGTCCCCTGTGGATGACGATCCGGCCGGAAAGATCAACCTGGCGGACCGGCAGCACGGCAATGAATCTGGGATTTTTTCCGATAATGACCGGGTTGAAAACCGTCTGGATTTCCAGAAAATCCACCAGGTGATTCCGATCCAGCCAGGCCATGAGTTCTCTGGTGCCAAAGGCATAGGAGGCAATGGATTTCCCCTGGAAAACCGCTTTGTGCAGATTGGTCACAGCCCCGCTTTTTATCAGGTCCATCAATGCATCGGTTATGACCGGGGAGTGGACCCCCAGATGGCGTTTATGCACCAGTTTTCTGCCCAGTGATTCAAACAGCGGACCGATGGAAAAGGCGATACAGCTTTTATCCTGGATCAGGGAACAGATGCGGTCCGCAATCGTGTCAAATACCGGACCGGTCTCCCAGCGGTCAAAACAGACAGGGTCATCCCGGGAATAGATGAGCAGGTCAAATTCCGATATATTGACAAAGGTGTTTCCGAAAGTTCTCGGGATTTGAGGGTTGATTTCGCCGACCACAAGGCGGGCCTGTTTCATGGCGGACCGGGCCATATCGACGGAAACCCCCAGGCTGGCAGTTCCGGAACGGTCCGGCTGGGAGATCTGTACAAAGGCCGCATCCACGTGAATCCGGCCTGAATCAAACAGCCGCTGCAGTTTGTTGAACCGCACCGGAATAAGATCCACCAGTCCTTTTTCAATGGCATTGTTGACCATGTGTCCGGAGCTGAATGTCTTGAGCCTGAATTTATGGGCATCCAGGGTTTTCAGGGTGATGGTATTGCTGAAATTGACAAGCTGGATCAGTTCAAGGTCCACCAGCCCCTTGTGACTGGAAGTCATCAACTGCCGCACCAGGGTGCAGGGTTCGGAAACGCCCGTGCCCAGAAAAATCCGCATCCCGGGCCTGATTTTTTCCATGACCTTGTCCGGGGCAACAATTTTTTGTTTCCAATCCATTGTGGATATCCTGAAAGTTTTTTTGATGCAAAAGGGTTATCGAAAAAAAATCAGCAGGATATCTATCGGGCGCAACCATCGCAAATTTTCAGGCCGGTGATCTTGTCAGAATGAACAATTACCTGAACTGTTAGCACACAGACCGCCGTTAATCAACGACTATCTGAGGGTGTTTTCACAGGGCCGCAGTTTAATTCCCGGGTGGTTGTCGCACGGATTTTGTGGTAAACTGCCCGCCGGGTAACTATTTAATGGAGACAGTATGAAAAACAGTCCGCTAAAAACCATATTCCAGGTCTGCCTTGTGCTGACCGCCATCTGCCTGGCCCTGTCCGGAAAACCCGTGTCAGCCGAAGAAACCCGGGTGCTGTTTCTGGGCGATTCCCTTACCGCCGGCCTGGGGGTGAAAAAAGAGCAGGCTTTTCCGGCGGTGGTGGGCCGGATGCTCAAGCAGCAGGGATGGCAGGATGTCAGGATCATCAATGCCGGCATCAGCGGGGCCACCACGGCCGGCGCGGTGTCCCGGCTCAACCGGCAGCTGGCCGCAGCCCCCCATGTGCTGGTGCTGGCCCTGGGGGCCAATGACGGGCTGCGGGGGCTCTCTTTGGAAAACATGGCCCAAAACCTGGATGACACCATTTCACTGGCCCTGGAAAACAACCTGTGCGTGGTCCTGGCGGGCATGGAGATGCCTCCCAACTACGGGCCGGAATACACCGGGCAGTTCCGGCAGATATTCCGGGATCTGGCGGAAAAACACGGCATTGTACTGATCCCTTTTCTGCTGGCACATGTGGGAGGGGAACCTGACATGAACCAGGCGGACGGCATCCATCCCAACCCGGCGGGTCACCGTCAGATCGCTGAAACGGTGCTGCCCTATATCCTGGGGTGCCTGTGATGCTGGCGGTCACAGGGGTGGACAAATCCTTTGACCTGCCCGGTTCAGGCCGTGTGACGGTGCTGGACCGGGTGAGTTTTTCCCTGGACACCGGCCGTACCCTGGCCATCACCGGGCACTCCGGCAGCGGCAAAACCACGCTGCTGTCTTTGATTGCCGGGCTGGACATCCCGGATGCCGGATCGATCCTTCTGGACGGCACCGACATCTGTACCCTGACCGAGGCGGACCTGACCCGGTACCGGGCCCGGAAAATCGGCATGATTTTCCAGTCCTTTCACCTCATGCCCCATTTGACGGCCAGAGAAAATATCCGCCTGCCCCTGGAAATTCTCAAGCAGGACCAGATCGATGCGCGCACCGATGATCTGATTTCCCGGGTGGGGCTGACCCCCCGGGCCGGTCATCTCCCGGGTCAGCTGTCCGGTGGTGAATGCCAGCGGGTGGCCATCGCCCGGGCCCTGATTGTCCGGCCGGCCCTGATCCTTGCGGACGAGCCCACGGGCAATCTGGACACGGACACGGGAAAAAAGGTGGCAGACCTGCTGTTTGACCTGGTGCAAAAGGAAAACAAAACCCTGGTGGTGGTGACCCATAACCAGGGTCTGGCCGACCGGTGCCATCAGGTGAAAACCCTGTCCCGCGGGAGCCTGGTGTAATGGTCTGGCTCCGGCTGGGAATCCGGGAACTGCTGCGGAACAAAGGGTTTGCCCTGTTTTTTACGGCCAACCTGGCCGTGGGGCTGTGCGGATTTATCGCGGTCCAGAGCTTCAGCCGGTCTCTGGACCGGCATCTGGCAGACAACCTGCGGGATATTCTGACCGCCGACCTGGTGCTCACCGCCACCACTCCCCTGACCCGGGCCGAGACGGACCTGGTGCACCGGGTTCTGGGCCCGGACCGGATCGAATCCCGGGTGATCCGGTTTTTCACCATGGTCCGGACAGACCAGGCCACCCGGCTGGTGCAGGTGATGGCCGTGGATGACCGCTATCCCCTGTACGGAGGATTTCCCCTGGAACCCGGTACCGACCGATCGGTCATCCATGAACGTCCCGGGGTTTTCATGACCCGGGACACGGCCGCTGCCCTGGGAATCGGGGCGGAACCCGGCCCGTCCCGCCAACTGAAGCTGGGAACCGGGGAGTTTACGGTTGCCGGTTTTTTTACAGAAGACCCGGACAAGGCCCTGACGCCCCTGGAACTGGCCCCAAAAATATATGTGGGCACTGAAAAACTGGCAGACACCGGGCTGCTGGATTTCGGCGCCCGGGTCCGGTACCATCTCTATGTGCAGGTGCCGGCGGACAAAAGCGTGCCGGACCTTGCGGATGCGCTGCGCCAGGGATTTGCCGGCCTGTCTGCGGACCAGCCCCGGGTCAGCGTCAGGGACAGCCGGGATGTGAGCCGGAACCTGTCCCGGGTCACCGGCCATTTTACCGGGTATATGGCCCTGGTTTCCCTGGTGGCCCTGTTTCTGGCCGGGATGGCCGCCGCCTTTCTTTTCCGGGGATACCTGGGGGGAAAACACCGGGAAATCGCCATTCTCATAAGCCTGGGCGCCCGGAAGTCCGGGGTGTATACCTATCTGTTTGCCCAGCTGATTCTTCTGGGTACCGGGGCGGCGCTCATTGCCGTCACCGGGGCCTGGCTGCTGCTGCCGGCGTTTCCCAGGGTGTTCAGGGGCCTGGTTCCGGCCGGGGTTTCCGTGGAGATGGATCTTGTGACCTTGCTGATGGCCCTGGGCATGGGCGGGCTGGGCAGTCTGGTGTTCTGCCTGCCGGTGCTGGTGAAAACAGGGACCATCAAGCCGTTGATGCTGCTGCGGGGGCCCCTGGCCGGTGCGGGGGGCAACCCATGGCACCAGGCAGCGGCCTTTGTGCCGGGGATCGCCTGGTTCTGCCTGGGAGCGGTTCTGGTGGGCGGTTCAGCGAAAAACGGGATGATTTTCACCGCCGGATTCGCCCTGGCGTTTCTTCTCTTTTCCATGGCCGGGTGGCTGCTGGCAAAACTGTGCCGGCAACTGGCCCAAACGCCCCATCTGGTCCGCAGAATGGCGTTTTTAAACCTGCACCGCCATATCGGGTCCTCTCTGGCCTGTTTTGTCACCATTGCCATGGGGGTGTTTCTGATCTGCCTGATCCCCCAGGTTCAAAAAGGTCTCCAGACGGAGATCCAGCGGCCGGATGGATTGAAAATTCCGGTGTTTTTTCTCATGGATATCCAGGAGGACCAGACCGGAGACCTGGCCGCTTTCCTGCATGACCAGCCCGGGGATCTGGAAAACCTGTCCCCCATGGTCAGCGGCAGGATTCTCACGGTCAACGACACCGCCTTTCATACCCGGGAGAACAAAAGGGAATCCCAGGGCCGGCCCCGCCGGACCGAGCACA
>DATHSR010000237.1:0-1519 GCA_035464035.1 Desulfotignum sp.
GATGACACGGGATCTCTGGAGAAAAACCTGGGCGGATTCATCCTTCATTTCTGCTCCTTTCCTTAAATTATGGGGTGGTGTTGAAAATAGCACTGGGTGAGTCAAGACATATGCCGCACAGGTTTCTGAAGGAACATCAGAATAAGGCAGAAGGTGATTCAAATCTGCTCTTCATTATACAACAACCGGTGCAGGCAGGTCAAAAATAATTTTCAGCAGTATGCCTTGTAAAACAGAAGACGGCGTAAAAGGTTTTTTGTTATCCTTCGGGACAGGGGTCTGACGCTTTGCGGATGGCGGCGACCAGATAGTCAATATCAGCCAGAGCGGTGGCCGGGCTCATGATGACCATGCGCAGAAACCGCTGTTTTTCGATGGTGGTTGACGACAGATAAAACTGACCCTGCCCGATGAGCCGGTCCCGGATAGTCAGCTGATTCTGGTCGGAGCCTTTATACCGGAAACACAGGATATTGCTCTCCGGCATATAAGGGGCCTTAAAATCCGGCTGGGATTCGATGAAGGCATGGGCTGAACGGGTCAGATCGATGCAGCCGTCAATATATTCTGCCATGCCGGTTTCCCCCAGGGCCGCAAACGCCAGAAAAAACCGCAGACCCAGGCCTGCTTTGGTGCATTCCAGTGTCTGGCCGATGAAGTCAAACCCGGGCTGCTGCTTTTCATGAAACAGGTATCCGGCCGTGTGCTCAAATGCGTGATCAAGGCAGACAGCTTTTTTCATGAGAATGGCCGCACAAACTGTGGGGGTTCTGAGCATTTTATGGGCATCCAGAATCATGGAGTCCGCTTTTTCAATGCCGGTGAGCAGGTGCCCGTATTTTTTTGAAAACAGAAGGCTGCCGCCATGCGCCCCGTCTACATGAAACCAGATCTGGTATGCATTACAGATATCAGCCAGGACATCGATGGGATCAAACAGTCCGGTGCCGGTGGCGCAGGCATTGGCGGTTAGGGCCACGATTTTCAGGCCGGCACTCTGTGCCTGTCTGATGGCTCGATCAGCCAGATCCGGCAGAATTCGTCCCAGGCGGTCCGTGGGAAGGGGAATCACGTTTTTTTCACCCATGCCCAGGATCCCGGCCGCCTTGATCACTGAATAGTGGCAGCTGTCCGGAGCCAGCAAGGTCAGGCCCCGGGGGCATCCATTTTCCCGAATGTCCGGATACATATTGTTCCGGGCGGCCATCAGCGTGGTCATGTTGGCCAGGGACCCGCCATGAGTCAACACCCCTGCCCCGTGGTCAAAAGTCAGACGCCGGGAGGGGTCAAGTGGCATGGGGACCCACCCCACCCGTTCCAGCAGCCGGTTGATCATGAAAAACTCGATGGCCGCCGCCGCAGGCCCCATCTCATAGATGGCCATGGCATTGTTAGTGGCGCCGTCAATGAGGGATCCCAGTGCGGCCAACGGGTGGGGACATCCCACCTGATGGGCCATGAAACCGGGATGGTGCAGCCGGGTGGTGTTGTCCAGATAGGTTTCACGGAAAAGGTCCAG
>DATHSR010000238.1:0-3111 GCA_035464035.1 Desulfotignum sp.
ATGGCATCCCCCTTTTCTGTGTACTCGCTATGTACTCAAAAAGATACCATTTCAATCAATATAAATCAATATTTAATTTTCATAATATTTGTCAAAATTATTGATTTTAGAGGATTTTTTCATTTTTCGTGGGTGTATTTCAATGCCGTTCAAGACCATTTCACCTTATTCGTAATCAGCAAGTCAGCGGTTCGATTCCGCTCGCCGGCTCCAGGAAAAAACACACTGTTTCAGCAGAAAAATCATCCCTGCCGCTGTTTTCCCTTGTAATGATTCCCAGGATATTTTATCACAGGGGTCATGAATACCCTATACACTCCGGATCAAACCACCAGAATCTCACTGCCGCTCTATATGACAGCCATTGAAGCCGGATTTCCGTCTCCGGCAGATGACTATATCGAAGGCAGCCTGGACCTGAACCAGCACCTTATCAGACACCCGGCCGCCACCTTTTTTGTAAGGGTCAGCGGAGATTCCATGGTCAACGCCGGTATTTTCCCCGACGATATCCTGATTGTGGACCGGTCCCTTGAGGCGGTGGACAAAAAAATCGTCATTGCCGTGGTGGACGGGGACCTGACCGTCAAACGCCTGAGAATCCGATCCGGCAATCCGCTTCTTGAACCGGAAAATGACCGGTATCCGCCCATTGAAGTCACCCCGGACATGGCGTTTGAAATCTGGGGGGTTGTCACCAGCGTGATTCACAAGGTGTAAGCGATGCCGGTGTTTGCCCTGGTGGACTGCAACAATTTTTACGTCTCCTGTGAGCGGGTCTTCAACCCGAAACTGGTCGGCGTACCCGTGATTGTCCTGTCGAACAACGACGGGTGCGCCGTGGCCAGGTCCAATGAAGCCAAGGACCTGGGCATCAGGATGGGGGCCCCGTTTTTCAAAATCAGACACCTTGTCGACCGGTACCAGATCCAGGTTTTTTCATCCAACTATTCCCTGTACGGGGACATGTCCCGGCGGGTCATGCAGACCCTTGCATCCTTTGCACCGGCCATTGAGGTCTATTCCATTGACGAGGCGTTTCTGGATATGGGCCGGCTGGCGGTCACCGATCTGAGGGCATACGGCACCGCTGTCAGGAAAAAGATCAGACAGCACACCGGCATCCCGGTTTCCATCGGTATGGCCACATCTAAAACCCTGGCAAAAGTGGCCAACCGGATCGCAAAGAGATCTGTCAAAGCCGACGGGGTGCTGGACCTGACTGATCCCCGATATCAGGAAAGGGCCCTGGAGGTGACACCGGTTGCCGATGTCTGGGGCATCGGCAGAAGATATGCCGCATTTCTGGCCGCAAGAGGCATCCGCACCGCTCTGGATTTCATCCATGCCGATCCTGCCGTGATCCGGAAAAAGATGGGGATCAACGGCATCCGGATTCAAAAAGAGCTTTGCGGTGAATCCTGTTATGCCCTGGAAGACCATCCGCCGTCAAAAAAATCCATCTCCGTTTCCCGGTCGTTCCGGACACCGGTGACGGATCTGGAGAACCTTTCCCAGGCGGTCTGCACCTACATTGCAAGGGGGGCGGAAAAACTCAGGGCCCAGAACAGCCATGCCCGGGCCATGACCGTGTATGTCACCACCAACCGGTTCAAACCGGAATCCTTTTACTGTAATACCGCCATCTGCGGTTTCCCCACACCCCTGAACAACACGCCGGCACTGATCAAACATGGCCGGGCCGTACTGGAACAGATTTTCCAGAAAGGCCGGGCGTACACCAAAGCCGGTGTCGTGTTTTTAAACCTCACTCAAAACGGCTGTTTTCAGCAGGATCTGTTTGATACAGCAGACAGAACCCGGCCGGCCAGGGTGATGCAGGCCATGGATGAAATCAACCGGAAGATGGGGGCCCGCACCCTGACATACGTGTCAACGGGCATTTCAAAGGACCGGCCCTGGGGAACCGCTTTCAATTACCGGTCGCCGGCCTATACCACGGACTGGGACCAGATCCTGACGGTCCAGTGCTGAGTAAAGGGTGTCTGCAGGAAAAAAGAGATACCGGGCCGGTGGATGGGGAAGGGCGGCGTTTCCCGGCAGGGGTCATCTCCTTGATTTTTTCATCAAATCCGTTACAATCAGCAGCACAAAAAAGCCGGTGGGAAAGGCCAGCACCCATATCAGCCGCAGCAGCCAGACAAGAAATTCCGCCTCTTCCATGGAACCGATGAATTCAGGAGCGGGCACTACCATGGAAAAAGCAAAGCCAAGGATGAGCAGGCGGGGCAGCCAGTATTTGAATGTTGTCCACACCCGGTGATTATAGCGCCGGGAACGCTTGTTTGTAAAGTCTCCGGCGGTGATTGTGCAATTTGGATGATCCGGATCACCGCCGGCGGTGTGAACCCGGCCGGGAATGATTTTCCGGTTGACAGGAACCGGCTGAATCTTTATAGTTCTGGACTGAATGTTCATTCCGGAACAGGGGGGCAGGGATGGGAAAACACCGACATGACAAACCGGACCAGATTCTGAGGGCCGCCCTGCGCCTGTTTGCTGAAAACGGGTTCCATTCCGCGCCCATGTCCCGCCTGGCCCAGACCGCCGGTGTGGGGGTCGGCAGCATTTACCGCTATTTTTCAGACAAGGACCATCTGGTACACGCGGTGTTCGACCATGTGGACAAGAACCTGAACGCCATGCTGCGGGCCTCGTATGATCCGGACCTGTCCGACCGGGATCAGCTGATTCAGATGCTGACACAGCTGATCCGATATCTGCATTCCCACCCCCTGGACTTCAGATTCCTGGAACAGTACTACCATTCACCCTATGGCCTGGAAAAAAAGCGGACCCGGCTGCTTCAGGAAAATGAGGACAGTATCCCGGCCCCCCTGCGCAGATTTTTTTTCGGCGACCTGGATGCGTCTGTCAAAAAACTGCCCTGGCCGGTCTACCAGGCATTGATTTTCGGTCCGGCCTGCTATCTGGTCCGCAACGCGCTGACCGGGCTGGCAGTGCTGGATGATGATATGGTGCACGCTCTGGCCCGGGCCTGCTGGGATGCATTACAGATTAAACAATAAAGGAGTGATGAGATGCCACACACCCTGCCGGGAAAGATGATTTTTCTTAGCATGACCCTGT
>DATHSR010000239.1:0-3318 GCA_035464035.1 Desulfotignum sp.
CCCCAGAACAGGGAGGAAAACTGGATGCTGGCGCTCATGTCGGGCCGCTGGGGAGACAGGTAGGCCGGACGGACGCCCTTGATCAGGTCCATGGTGCTCAGGATGCCCACCAGTTTGTCCTGCTGGTTGAAAATGAGCAGGGACCTGTGACCGGCATCCATGATGCGGGAACTGGATACGGCCGGCTGAAACGAGGCCATCAGCTTCCGGACGGCTTCCCGGACCGTGGTGTCCACCGAGACCGTGGTGTAGTCCGCGATGCTGAGCATGATATCCCGGGCCTTTTTTTCTGCCCCCCGGGATACCCCTCGGCGTTTGGCTGCCACAGCTTCATTGATTTTCATTGTCAGCAGATCGATGTCACAGGGTTTGGTCAGATAATCAAACGCATCCCGCTGGCGGGAACTTTTTGCGGAATCCGGACTTCCGTGACCCGTCAGCATGATCACCTGGGTGTCCGGGGCTATTTTCTTGATTTCCGACAGGGCGGTGTGACCGTCCATGCCTTCCATTTTGACATCCAGGATCACCACATCCTGGGGAGACTGCTTGAGGATGCGCAGGGCCTCTTCCCCGCTGGCTGCAATGGTGGTTTCAAATCCTTTTTTGGTGAGCAGCCGGGAGGTGGTTTCACGAAACCGGGTCTCGTCATCCACCATTAATACGCGTTTTTTTTCAGACATTTACGACCTCCTCTTAATCTCGTGTGGGGCGGTTGTCCTGGTTTCAGGGCCGCTCTTATTTCACCGGCCCGGATTGATTCCATCTTAGCAACTTGAGTGCCGTGATGAATTTTTCTCTATCTTTTCGCTTAACCTTTTGAAATAATATATTATTCAAAACATGTCCGCCCGGACATACCCCACAGGGAGGTGTGGGTTCCGGTAAAAAAAATGTCAGTTTTTTTTTCAGGGTGTTGGATTTTTTGGTGCAGATGGTATCTGTTTTGACCGCTGGTCATGGATTTTTTAGTAGTGAACGGAGGGGGCTTAGGCCGGTCACCACGGGGCAAAAGGCCATGAAGAAACCGCAGGATGGAAAAGACATTGACAGGGTGTCATCAAACCCTTACTTTTGGGCCAGACACACGACAACAGGAGATCCCATGGAAAAATCAAACGCACTGAATATTCTTAAAAATGCCTTTCTGATGGAGCGTCAGGGCAAAAGCCTGTACGAGACCGCCCGGGACAAGGCAGAAGATGATGCGGTCAAGGCGTTCTTTGACACCCTGGCCGCTGAAGAGCAGCAGCACATGACCATTCTGGAGGCCCAGTTCAAAGCCATCATGAAAACCGGCAGATTCGCCGCCGGCGGCTATGAAACCGACGGGGCCGCCGAAACCCCGCCGGAAATTCTCACCCAGGATCTGAAAGAGAAGATCCATGCCGCCGGGTTTGAAGCCACCGCCATCACCGCTGCCGTGGGGTTTGAGCAGAAAGCGGTTCAGCTTTACGGCGAACGGGCCGAAATCACCCGGGATCCGGAGGAAAAAAAGCTCTACCAGTGGCTGTCCGCATGGGAACAGACCCATCTGAACAAGCTGCTGGCGCTCCAGGAAGCGCTGAAACAGCAGATCTGGGAAGACAACAGTTTCTGGCCGTTCTGACACCCCATGGGTTCAGGCCCGAAGGTCAGGGCCTGAACCCGGATAGGTTACGTCAAAGGGTATGGGACACCCGGGCCATTTCCACCACCGGCAGCGGTTCCATCCCGCCGCCCGGCAGCATGTTGAGAATTTTCTGGGGCATGCCCCGGTACAGGAGCCGCACCAGAATCTGGGATTCCTTTTCCAGAACACGATCCAGGGTGATAATCTCCCTGGCCTTCCCTCTGGCCGGAATCCGGTTGTCACTGAGAATTTCCCGGGCCTTGGCCAGGTTGATCACCGGATTGCCGCTGCCGTCCCCGAAAACGGTTCTGAATATCAGTGTATCGTCCGGCAGTTCCTTTTTCTCATCCAGAAACCCGGTTTCAAAGATACGGTTGCCGTCTTTGTCCTGGATGGTGACCTCCAGCCAGACCTGTCGGAGATCCCCTAACCCCGTAGGCAGAGAATGGCCGGCCCCGGTGTTGGCGACCTCGATGACCAGCTGCTTTTTGTCCAGTCCTGACAGATCCAGTGCCAGCTCGGCGGCATGCTGCAGACGGGCTTCAGCCATCTGTGCTTTTTCTGAATCCCCGAACCGGGCCGGCACCCCGGAGTTGCCCCCCACAAAATAATGGGTGAAAATATGGGGCCGCTCCCGGCTGTAATCTGCAGCCGGTCCCGGGTTTTCCGGCCTTTCAGTGCTGGCGGTGGCCGGGACACCGGGCCGCTGGTACATGTGGCATCCCTGGCAGGTGATGCGTTCCGCCGGATCCTCTGAATTGTACGGGCTGTTTTTCCATTCCGTATAGGTGGTTTCCAGGTCAGTGCCGAAACTCACATGCTTGACGTCATGGCAGGTGCCGCAGAACTCGGCGCTGTCATGCAGGGCCGAGTAGGCGGCCTCGTGGAAATCGGGCTCCGCATCGTCAAACGGGCCGTACTTGATACCCGGATCGCTTTCGCCGTATCCGGGCTCCAGCACCAGCCCGTTGTTGTACATTTTCTCGATATCTATCACCGAATGGCAGTAATCACACTGGATCCCCCGGGTGGCGATTTCCGGCGTTCTGGACAGGTCGTCGGAGAGCTTCTCGGGAAAACCGGTGATCGTTCCCACCGGGGTATGACACTTGACGCAGGACTCGGCTTCGTCGATCTCCTCCGGGTCTGTGAGGCCCTCACGCAGAAATTTGGCCACCTCGGTATAGACCGGGTCTTTGTGGGACAGGTTGTGCATGGAATTGGACCATTGTTCAAAAATCTCGAAATGGCATCCCGCACAGGTGTCGGGGTCGATGAACCGGTCCAGGTCAAATCTCTGGGCTGAATCCGACAGGGCCGGTGAGGTCCATCCCAGAATTGCCGCCGCCATTGCCAGAAAGATTAGATTGAATCTCTTTTTCATGAATTTTTCCTTTTCATCACTGTTTTACCAGCCCCTTGGGGAACTGCCTGACACTGCCGTCACAGGTCAGAACCATCCAGTTGCCGTTTTCTTCCTGGGCCGCCACCAGGCATGCCACACCCGTGCCGTCATTGAGCGTGATGCGGCAGGTGCCGGTGTCGTCCGGAGTATTCACCCTGACAAACCGCTTCTCCCGGGCCAGGGACTTGAACGCCTCGGTTCCTTTTTCAATGGCAAGAATCCGGTTGTAGGCGGATTCATCCAGTCGTTTGATTTCCAGCCGCAGGTCGTGAACCTGTTTTTTCTGATCGGCAATGGTCTG
>DATHSR010000240.1:0-3153 GCA_035464035.1 Desulfotignum sp.
AACCGGTCGGTTCCGGCGCATTCTGCACCGGTCCTGATCTGACCGTGTCAGTGGGTGTGGCGGTCATGACATCTCCCTTATCTTGTCAACAATATCTTCGGCGGCCATGGGACGGCCGGTGATAAAATTGAGCTTTTCCACCGGCCGCTTGAGAATACGGGTGGCGAATTCGGCAAACTGGCCGTTGTAGTTGAGTTCCGGAATCAGAATCTGTCTGCACCGGCGGGCAAATTCCAGCAGGGCGTTTTCCGGAAACGGCGACAGCATCATGGAACTGAAGGCGGCGGCGGAAAAGCCCTGGGCCGCAGCGGTCATCACCGCTTCATGGGCCGCGCCGGCCGAAGATCCCCAGGACACCACACCGATCTCCACATCCGGGCCGCTATTTTCTTCGGTTTTGGCACCGCTGTCCGGCATGCCGGAAATCACCGGGGCCGGGGCTTCAGCCAGCACACCGGCATGCTTTCTGAACCGTTTGGCCGTCATTTTCAGATGCCCCTTGTCCGTATAGTTGGGCCGGCCGTATTCATCATGTTCCAGGCCGGTGGCAAAAAACATGCCCCCCGGCGTGCCCGGGATGGCCCGGGGGGAAATGCCGGATTCAGTGATTTTGTACCGCTGATAATCCGAAAGCGCCGACGGGTCCGGCGCGATATTGGCTTTGCGCATCTGGGGCCCCGGTTTTCGGGGAAGATCGATGTTCCGGATGGAGTTGGACAAGAAAAAGTCCAGCAGCAGCACCACCAGGGTCTGGTACTTTTCCGCCAGGTACAGGGCCAGCACGGTGGCGTCATAACAAGACCGGGTGTCAATGGGGGCCAGAACCACCCGGGGGCAGTCCCCGGTACCGCCGAACACGGCGGCGTTGAAATCGCTCTGCTCTGTCTTGGTGGGAATGCCGGTGGAGGGTCCGCCCCGCTGGGAATCGATGATCACGGCCGGCACTTCCGCCATCACGCTCAAACCCGTAAACTCGGTCATCAGGGCAAATCCGGGGCCAGACGTGCCGGTCATGGCACGGATGCCGCCGTAACCGGCACCGATCACCGCACCGATGGCGGAAATCTCATCTTCGGTCTGGAGCAGGACGCCCCCGTGTCTAGGCAGCTCCCTGCTCAGAATCTCCATGATTTTGGTGGCCGGGGTGATGGGGTATCCGGCATAAAATTTGAGATCCGCATCCAGGGCCGCCCGGGCCACCAGCTGGTTGCCGTTGATGATCAGTTTTTCCCCTGCCTCTCCCGCTTCTGCAAGATGCGGGGTCACCCCCTTAAAGGAAATGGCGTCCGCTTTGTCGATGTTCTCTCTGGCCCAGTCAAACCCTTCCAGAAACGAGTGGACATTGGCATCGATGATGGCCTGCTTTTTTTTTGCATACCGTTTTTCGATGCTCCCGGTAAATGCATCGCTGTCCAGGTGAAACAGGGCCGCCACCGCGCCCAGGGCGGTCATGTTCCGGCCCCTGGCACTGCCCGCCGCCTTCTGGGCCAGCATGGTCAGAGGAATGCCGTAGGCAATGGTTTCAGGGGATTTGTGGGCCAGCACGCTCTGGTCTTCTTCATGGGGCCTGGGAGGCTGGCTGTCATAAATCAGAATGCCGCCGGACTTGAGGGCAGGCAACTGGGAAATGGCATGGCCGTCATTCAGGGCGATGAGTACATCCGCCAGCTTTCCGGGAGAATGAATGGGGGACGTACTGATGCGGGTGTGGGCCACACATTTGCCAAACCCCCTGATTTCCGCCGGATACGCGTCAAAGGACATGATCTCAAAGCCCTGGGCACTCATGAACCGGCTTAGGATCTCTCCGGCGGAAATGGTCCCCTCCCCGGCGCTGCCGCAGATTTCAATGACGATATTGATGGCGTTGCGGTCTTTTTTCATGCGTCCGGATCCTTTTCAAGCTCTTCCCACCAGGTGGTTTTGATTTTTACCCCTTCCAGGTCAAAATATTTTCTGCCGGCCGGCCGGATCTTCTGGCAGTCCCCCAGCAGATTCAGTGCCGCCACCTTTCCCTGGGCCACGGCATTGGGCCACCCGATGGAGGTGGTATAGGTTTTGATCTCCGGATTGTAGATCTGGGCACAGGATCCGCAGGCAAAGATGTTTTCCAGGCTGGTGTGCAGGGTCTCATCCACCAGGATGCCATGATCGATGTCCAGGCCCGAGCCTCTGGCAAAATCCACCTCCGGAACCAGCCCGTTAAAGGAAAACACCAGGTCCACCTGCCTGTGCACCCCTTTGCGGGTGGTCACCCCATACCGGCCCCGGTCCGGCACAATGGTGTCCAGATCATCTTCCACAAGGATCTGGGCGCCGGTAGGAGCCAGGTTCCCGACAATGGCGTCTCTCATTTCGTCGGTCAGATGAAAGGGCCAGAACGCCCTGGGATAGAGCAGCAGGGTCACCTGCTTGCCCATGCCGGTCAGCAGCTTGACGAATTTGAATCCCACCAGGTCCCCGCCGAAAATAAAAAAATCCGTGCCGGCCGCAATCTTCTCTTTCAGCCCCAGGACATCCTGATAGGATGTGACAAACTGCAGGCACCCGGCATAGGGCACCATGGAAGGCAGCAGCCGGGCCCGGGAGCCGGTGGCAATGACAAGCCTTGTATAGTGCAGGGTTTCCATGTGCCGGAACGTCAGGCACTGATCTGTTGGATCGATCTTTTCCACCTGCTGGCCGAGCCGGAGCCGGACATGGTTTCTCAGGTATTCTTCGCCTGATTTGACGGCAAGGTCCTTTTCTTCGACCTCCCCGGCCAGGTACCGCAGCAGCCCGGGTTTGGAATAAAAAGGCAGGTTCTCATGGGAAATAATGGTGATCCGGGCATCCGGATCGTTTTCCCGCAGGGTGAAGGCCGCTGTATTGCCTGCCGGACCGTTCCCGATAATCACGTAATGTTCCTGGGTGGGCATGGGCTCTCCTTTATTCGTCCATCCGGATCAGTTCGGTCTTGGTCACGCTGATGCAGTCCATGGGACAGACCGCAAAACACTGGCCGCACCGGATGCACACCTCATTGTCAATGGCAATGGACACCACCTGCTCCCAGAGTGAAGCCTGGGCATACTGGACGTAGGTTCCATCAGGGGCAACCGGGATGTCCGCCACCATCATGATGCAGTCCTTGGGGGCCACATCAATGCAGGC
>DATHSR010000241.1:0-4733 GCA_035464035.1 Desulfotignum sp.
GTGTTTGTGGCGTCCTTTGCCGGCACCACCCTGGATACCGCCACCCGGATCCAGCGCTATATCCTGTCCGAACTGTTTGACAGCGTGAAACTCACCGCCCTCACCGGCAAATACATCACCAACTTTCTGGCGGTGGGGACAGCGCTGCTGCTGGCCTTTGCCACCGGTCCCAGCGGAAACGGGGCCCTGAGGCTGTGGCCGTTGTTCGGGGCCGTCAATCAGACCCTGGCCGGCCTGGCCCTGATCATCATCACCGTGTACCTGAGGGACAAGGGCGGGGTGAAATGGCTGATATCCGGGATACCGGCCCTGTTCATGATGGTGATGACCATCTGGGCCCTGATCCTGAACCAGGGCGATTTCGGTACGGCCCATAACCTGTTGCTCCAGGTGGTCAATGCCGTAATTCTGATCCTGGCGGTGTGGATCACGGTGGAAGGGGTCCTGCGGTTTGTCACCATGACCCCCGGGGGTGAGGTCGTTTCTGAAAGCAGATAGATTTTGACCAGGCAAAGATGCATAAAACCCTTCAAAAACAATATCTGGTTCTCGTGATGCCGGGCCTGGGGCTGTTTCTGGCCCTGGGCCTGGCACACGCACTGAACCTGGTCACCCCTGGCCGGTTTGCACTTTTGCCGATGGCCCCTGGCATGGTTTTTATCGGTGCGGCCGTTACCGCCCTGGCCGGCCCCCTTTTTTTGCGGACCCTGTTTGCCCATTCCGTCAGAAGTCAGAAAACAGTTCCGGCAGCGGATTTTCTATGTTTTCAGCGCCGGCTGCTGTGGGTGTCCCAGGCGACCCCATATCTGGCATTTGTTGCCGTGTTATTTGAGTTTCCCAGATTTTACGCCGTTGCTATCGTTTTAATGGGGTTGTATGCGATGTACTATTACTTTCCGTCACAGCAGCGCATTGGTTTTGACAAAAAAATTTTCCGGGTGACATGAGCATCGGCAACATCGCATTTCCGCCGTTGTGGGGCCGGGTGAAAAAACAGGCCCGCATCTGGTTTCAGGCCGCGGACCAAGTGGCACGGAACAAGGCGGTCACCGCCATTGAAGCGGAGTGTGAAGAGCTGGAATACATTTTTGCCCTGCTGGTCCAGGGATCGTTTATCGGCATGCCCTCCCCGCCGGCCCAGCTGAGTATGGATCTTCTGCCGCTGATGGAAAAGGACCTGATGCTGCTGCTTGAAAGGATGAATACGTCAAACGAGCCGTTGTCCCGGCTGTTTTCCGTATTCGATATTTCTTGATCTTATGGCGCCGTTGCACACACTTTTTTTTCTGGGCAAGGGCGGTACGGGAAAATCCACGGCATCGGCCCTGATCTCCCTGGTGCTCAGGAAAAAGGGCAAAAAAGTGCTCCTGGCCTCTTTTGACGATGCCCACAATCAGGCCGATATTTTTGAAACCCTTTTTTCTGACAAAGCCTGCACCATGGGCCCCTGCCTGGAGGTGCTCCAGATCGACCGGGACAAGGAGATCAAGCACTACCTGTCAAAGACCGCAGCACAGGTGAAAGCCAGTTTTGCCTATCTGACCGCGTTCAACCTGGACCATTATTTCGATATTCTCAAATTTTCCCCCGGCATGGAGGAGTATGCCCTGGTCTCCGCATTCACCGATCTTGTGACCCGGTACAAAAACCATGATTACCTGGTGATCGACATGCCCCCCACTGCCCTGTCTTTGCGGTTTTTCAACCTGCCCGCCCTGTCTTTGACCTGGACCGGACAGCTGGAAAAGCTGCGGAACCAGATCAATGAGAAAAAAGAGATCATTTCACGGATCACGGTGGCCGGCAAAACGTTTGAACGGGACAAGGTCCTGCAGCGGATTCTGGCGATCAAATCCGACAACCAGGCGCTCAAGGCCCTGTTCGAGGATCCGGCCAAAACCAGCTTTTATGTGGTTTTTAACCGGGATGTCCTCTCGGTGGCGGAAACCCGGCGGGTGATCGAACAGCTGGCCCGGCAGGCCATTAAAATCAGAGGCCTGGTCTGCAATGACCGGACAGGGCCAACTGCGGCTGGCCCGTCAGAAAGCAGCCTGTTTCCGGGCATTCCCGTTCAGACCATTCCCTATTCGGCAGCATCTCTGATCGGCATGGCGGCCCTGGAACAGCACATTGTTTCAAGCCATCTGACCTTTGACCGGATACTGCCGGAATAGCTATTCTGTTGGCGTGACCGTGACCGGAATACCTGTCTGACCGGCATAAAACACGATGATATGGGCCGGATCAGGGCCGATACTTTCCCCCCAGTGCCAGGTGTCGACCACTTCCACGATGGCCTCTCCGGCGTGAAGATTCAGCACTCGTCCGGATTGTCTGACGTCATGACCGGAGCGGTCAGAATGAAAAAAATCAGAAGGGCGGTTTTTATCATGAACGGAAGCTCCTTGTATTTGTTTTCAATCATGTTGCTGGAAACATCTACAAGCGCCGTTCTTTTTTTGTCAACCCCAATATAAAGGTCCTAAAAAAGTTGAATAAGTTTGTTGACTCTTTGTTTTCAATGCCTAACTTATTTCCAAGTCCAGACAGGACCCGATGAAAACCGACAACCACTCTCAAGAGGTGATAAAATGACTGATTCCAGATATCAAAACTATATTGAAAGTGACAGGGAAAGTGATGAAGGGCATGTGGATACAAGGCAGAATAATTTTGAATGTGAGAATCCGGACCAGCACCTCGGGTGTGATTTAGGGATCGATGTCGCCGGATAGTTTTTTTAAAGTCAAACCGGTTTGAAAAAGAGGCAGCGCCCGGTAACGGCGCTGCCTCTTTTGTGAGGGCTGTTTAGAAATTAGGGATGAAACCGGAAAAAAAAAATGATAAGGTGATGTTTTCCACTGACACCCGACCCATTTGAAGCAAAGGAGGCAGATGAAGCCACAGGAAATTGAGGCCTTGAGTTTTCAGATCATCGAAAAAGAAGCGGGAAACCATGGATTTGATGAAACACACTGGCCCGTGGTACGGCGGGTGATCCACACATCTGCGGATTTCGAGTACATCCGCACCATCCGGTTCGGCAACCATGCCGTGGAAAAAGGGATCTCCGCCATTCAGAACGGATGTGACATCGTTACGGACACCAACATGGCCCGGGTGGGGATCCGGACAAAAGAGATCGCCCATTTCGGCGGCACGGTGTCCTGTCTGATGACCGATCCTGGGGTGGCAAAACAGGCGGCGGCCCACGGCACCACCCGGGCCCTGGCTGCGGTGGATCTGGCAGCCGGCCGGATGGGCAATGCCATTTATGTGGTGGGAAACGCCCCCACCGCCCTGCTGCGGCTCATCGAGCTGATCCGGGAAGGCACGGCCGCCCCGGCTCTGGTGATCGGTCTGCCGGTGGGGTTTGTCAATGCCGCGGAATCCAAACTGGAACTGCTGGTCCTGGATATCCCCTATATTACCAATGAAGGCAGAAAAGGCGGGTCCAATGTGGCGGCCGCCGTGGTCAACGCCCTGGCCATTCTGGCCTATGACAGAGCGATCCGTGAAACACGCTGAGACGCACCAGGACCGCGGCACCGCTGTCAAAGGGTTTGTGATCGCCGCCACCGGCAGCGGCACCGGAAAAACCACCCTGACCCTGGCCATTCTGGCCTGGCTGCGGGCCAACGGCTTGTCCGTGGCCCCGTTCAAGGTGGGGCCCGATTTTATCGATCCGGGCCACCATGCCCGCATGGCCGGCCGCACCAGTTACAACCTGGACTCCTGGATGCTTTCAAAACACTACAACCAGCGCCTGTTTCATGCACAGTCCCGGGGGGCGGACCTGGCCGTGGTGGAAGGGGTCATGGGGCTGTTTGACGGGTATGACGGGACAACGGAAACCGGATCCACGGCCCAGATGGCCAAATGGCTGGGACTGCCCGTCCTTCTGGTGGTGTCCGCCAAAGGTAAGGCAAGAAGTGCCGCCGCCGTGGTCAAAGGGTTTGAAACCTTTGACCCGGACCTGAAACTGGCCGGCGTGGTGTTCACTTTCACCGGCAGCCAGCGCCATTATGACTACCTGAAGGCGGCTGTGGCACAGCACTGCACCACCCCCTGCCTGGGACATCTGCCCAGAAACGTCGCCATTGCCATGCCCGAGCGCCATCTCGGCCTGACCACCGCAGATGAGCATGTGATCTCCGCCGCCACCCGGGATACCCTGGTGGCCATGGTGGATCAGGGGGTGGATATGGACCGGCTTCTTTTGAGCCTGCCGGATCCTTCAGGCAGATCCGATTCAGCAGAAACAAAAAATCTGCCGGAAACCGGTCCCCCCGGATTCATGCAAAAACAGCCGGCGGTATCCCGACCGTCCGCCCCTGAACAAAAAAGTATCCTGCGGTCCCCACTGGACCGGCCACAGATTGCCGTGGCCCGGGACAAGGCGTTCTGCTTTTACTACCCGGACAACCTGGCACTGCTGGAAAGCGCCGGTGCCGACCTGGTGTTTTTTTCACCCCTGGCCCAAGACCTACTGCCCGAAGACATTGACGGCATCTATCTGGGGGGCGGGTATCCGGAACTGTTTTCCGATATCCTGTCCCGGAAATCAACGCTCCTGTCTGCCATCCGAACCCACAGCCGGAACAATATGCCCATTTTTGCCGAGTGCGGGGGGTTCATGTTTCTGTGCCGCGCCCTGTGGCCTAAAGATTCGGATCAGCCGGCAGTCATGGCCGGTTGCTTTGATCTGGAGGTGCGCATGTCCGGCCGGCTCA
>DATHSR010000242.1:0-5136 GCA_035464035.1 Desulfotignum sp.
TGCGCCATGCTTTAAAATCCGTGCTTCCAGTTCCATCAGATTGAAGGACGGGGTGAACACCTTGTGAATGATGTCGGGTTCAGCCAGTTTGCCCGGGTTCATGATCCGGTCCGGATCCACCTGGTTCCGGTATTGTTCAAATGCCAGGACTGCCGGAGGATCCAGGTGTTTGAATTTGGTGATCCCGATGCCGTGCTCACCGGAGACCACCCCGTTGAGATCCTTGGCCTTTTCCATGATCCGGTCCGCAATCATGGCGGCCCGGGTCATCATTTCACGGTCATTGGAAAGCACGGGGATATTCACATGCACATTGCCGTCTCCGGCATGCATGTGGGTGGCAATGACGATCAGGCGGGCCTGGGTGGTCTGAAAGATCTTTTCCAGGGTTTCCAGCACCAGGCTGTACCCCCGCAGGCTTTCGGTGACCTGCTGATAGAAATTTCTGGCATGGATACCGGCTTCCAGGGCATCTCTGGAGGCGATGGCCAGTTTCTTTTTCACGGCCCATCCCAGATCCTTGGCCCGGGCCACTTTTGTTTTGAGCCACTGGGGATCTGCCAGGGGAACCGCCTGATCCAGATAGGCCACCATGTTGTCGATGGTCTGTGCCTGGTTGAACGCCTTTTCCGCCAGGTTGGCCGCATCCACAAACCGGACAAAGTCTGCCAGAGAATCCAGGGGCAGCACGATGTCTTCATTGAGCTTGAAGGCATTGGTGTGGGCGGCAATGGCGCCCAGACGCTTGCGGTCCTCCCAGAACCGTTTTGCCTCCTGATCGTTCTGGGCCAGGGTGATCCCGGTCCGGTCAAAGGGTGCCAGGATGGTCTCCAGGGTGGCAATTCCCTGTTCGAGAACCCTGGCGTCATTGGATACCATGTCCAGCAGCAGCACGGCTTTGAGCCGGTTTCCCAGTGCCTGTTTGGTTTTGTAGCGGATCGCCTTGATATAGGCTTCATCAAAATGTTCCAGGGCCATGATGGCGGGATCTTGATTGGCAAAGGCCTTTGATACGGCGGCGATCACTTGCCCGGCCTCGGTCATGTCATTTCCGAAGAACTCTATACAGCAGGTTTTTTTGAACAGAAATTCCGGATACAGGATGAACCGGGCCGAAGTGATGATACCGTCGCACCCCTCCTTCTGGATACCGGGCAGCCCGTTGAGGCACTTGTTGGTGACATCTTTTCCCAGGCCTTTTTTACGGATATCCGCCCCGGTCAGTTCAATGGTTTTCGTCTTCCGGCCGGCACTGTCCCACACGTCAAAAATGACCCGATCCTTGTAAAGAATTTTTCTGCCCGGATGATTTTTGCGGGTCACGGTATATGCACAGCCATCCGCCATGACAATGTTATAGGACAGCACATTGTCCAGGGCCGTGCCGAACAGCACTGCGGTTTTGCCCCCCGCATTTTCAGCCAGGTTCCCGCCGATGGTGCAGGCCCAGGCAGAGGTGGGATCCGTGGCAAAAATCAATCCCTGTTTGCGGGCCGCATCCTTGGCATCCTGGGTAATGACCCCGGCTTCCACCCGGATGGCAAAGCAGCTGCCATGGCCGATTTTTTTCAACGGTTCAATGGCAGAGATCCGGTTGAGCTTTTCCGTGTTGAGCATGACACAGTCAGGGACCAGCGGCGTGGCACCGCCGGTCAGGCCGGTACCGGCTCCCCGGGGAATGAGGCACAGCCCCAGCCGTTTGACCTGCCTGACCAGTTCGGGAAGTGTGGATTCCCTGTCAGGCCGCAGCACTGCCAGCGGAACAAACCGCCGCCAGTCGGTGGCATCGGTGGCGTGGGCCGTCAGGGTGAAGGCATCGAAATAGATATTGCCTTTCCCGATCACAGGTCCCAGGGTCCGCAGAATTTTCTGCTGCAGCCCCGCATGGGAAATAATCCGCTGTACCAGTGTTTCCAGGGCCTTTCTGCAGGCAGCCAGCACCGTGAAAACCTCCGGGTGCCGGGCTGCCTTTTCAATGGCAGCCAGATCGCTTTCGAACTCAGCCACCAGTTGCCGGCGCTGCCCGGGATGTACCACCAGTTCCTGGAACAGAAACGGATTGCGCTCGATGATAAACAGATCCCCCATGAACCGGTTCAACAGCCGGGCCGACCGGCCGGTCCCTTTTTTGGCATCCAGGGTCTGGATCGTCTTCAGAATGTCTGATCCAAAAAGGTGAACAATGATCTGTTCATCAGCGGCAGAGGTGTAATTATAGGGAATCTGTCTTTCTGGATCCTGCATGGTTAAAGTTCAAAGGTTTTCATGCTCACCACCAGCGGCAGTGCCTCGATCTCTTCGATCACATCCGGCGGCACCGGGGTGTCGGTTTTCAAAAAAATGATATTGCGCTGGCCGTCTTCTTCCCGCCCGACCATCATGCGGGAGATATTGATCTTGTGTTTGCCTAAGGTATTGCCGATGGAACCGATGGAGCCCGGCTTGTCCACGTTGTGGATCAGTCCCAGGTGGCCTTCGGGAATCACTTCCAGCCGGAACTTGTTGATGCGAACGATGCGGGCCGTATCCTTGCCGAAGATGGTGCCGGCCACCACATCGGTTCCCGTGTCGGTGACCACGGTCATGCGCAGCAGGTTGATGAAGTTGCCCGAATCCTGTGACGTGGCTTCCGAAATTTTGATCCCTTTTTCATTGGCCAAAGAAATGGCGTTCACGGAGTTGACCTCATAGGGGATGAATTCATTGAGCAGCCCCTTGATGGCGGCAATGGTGACCGACTTGAGATCCAGGTCCGGAAATTTACCGATATACTCGATATGCACTTCCCTGATGCCCCCTGAGATGAGCTGGGCCTGCATTTTGCCCATTTTTTCGGCCAGATACAGAAAGGGCCTGAGCTGGCGCAGTATCTCCCCGGTTACAGAGGGCACGTTCACGGCATTGATCACCGTGTCAAAGAGCAGATAGGCAATGATCTGGTTGGCGGCCGCCACCGCCACATTGGTCTGGGCCTCCTTGGTGGACGCCCCGAGATGGGGCGTGGCCACCACCTGATCCAGGGCCAGCAGAGGGAGGTCTCCGGGGGGTTCGGTGGAAAACACATCCAGGGCCGCACCCGCCACCTTTCCCGACACGATGGCATCATGCAGGGCTGATTCATTGATGATGCCCCCCCGGGCGCAGTTGATCACATAGACACCGGGTTTCATTTTTTCGAATGCCTCTGCATCCAGCAGATCGATGGTGGCATCCATTTTGGGCACATGCACTGTAATATAATCCGCCTGGCTGTACAAGGTATCCAGGTCCACATATTCAAACCCCTGTTTTTCAATGTGATCGCTGGAAATATTGGGATCGAACACCACCACCCGCATTCGCAGGCCTTTGGCCAGCGTGGCCACAATGGAGCCGATATTGCCGAATCCGATGAGCCCCAGGGTTTTATTGAAAATCTCCCTGCCCTGGAGCAGTTTCTTCTCCCATTTCCCCGCTTTCATGGATGCGGTGGCCCGGGGGATGTTCCGGGTCAAAGACATCATCATGGCAATGGTGTGCTCGGCAGTGGTCACGGTATTGCCCCCCGGGGTGTTCATGACCGCGACCCCTTTGCGGGTGGCTTCGTCAATGTCCACATTGTCCAGGCCGATCCCGGCCCTGGCTATCACCTTCAGGTTGTCTGCCGCATCCAGCAGGGCCTTGTCCACCTTGGTGGCGCTGCGGATGGCAAGGGCGTCATAGGATCCGATTACGGCGCGAAGTTCCTCAGGAGACAGCCCGGTGTTTACGTCCACATCGATCCCTTCCTGACCCCTGAAGATGTCGATGCCTGCCTCGTCCATTTTGTCGCTGACCAGCACTTTCATCATCCATTCTCCTTTTCAAAAGATAGCATGAATTCCTTGAGGGCATTGATGTTTTCCATGGTGGCGGCATTGTATATGGATGCCCGGCAGCCACCCACGGACCGGTGGCCCTTGAGGCCTCCCAGGCCGTTTTTCAGGGCGCCGGCCACAAACCGTTTCTCCAGGTCTTCTGAGGGCAGGCGGAAGGTGACATTCATCAGAGAACGGGAGTCTTTTTGAGCGGTGGCCTGATAAAATCCGGAAGCATCGATTACATCATACAGAACGCCTGCCTTCCTGCGGTTAAAGGCATCCATCTTTTCCAGGGTGCCAAACTGTTCTTGTATCCATTTGAAGACCAGGCCGATGGTATAGATCCCGAAACAGGGCGGGGTGTTGTACATGGAATTTTTGGACGCATACGTGCTGTATTTGAGCATGGAAGGCAGATCTTGATTGGCTGTTTCCAGGAAATCCTTCCGGACGATCACCATGCAGGTGCCCGAGGGTCCCAGGTTTTTCTGGGCTCCGGCATAGATCAGGCCGAATTTTTCCACCGGCAGGGGTCTGGAGAAAATATCCGAGGACATGTCCGCCACCAGCGGAATGCCGCCGGTTTCGGGAAACTTTGCGAACTGGGTGCCTTTGATGGTGTTGTTGGAGGTGATATGCACATACCTTGCATCAGGACTGCAGGGACTATCCGCTGGGATATAGGAAAAATTTTTGTCTTCAGAGGATGCCGTTACCCGGATCTCTTTTTTCAGGATCTGGGCTTCTTTGATGGCCTTGGTGGACCAGGTGCCGGTATTGATATAATCGGCTGTATCCCCCTGGCCCAGAAAGTTCATGGGAATCATGGCAAACTGTAATGACGCCCCCCCCTGGATGAACAGTACATGAAAATTGTCATCCAGATGCAGCAGCTGCCTTGCCCGGTCGATGGCATCGTTGATCACTGCGTCAAAATGTGCGGACCTGTGGCTGATCTCGGTGATGGACATACCGGAATTATTAAAGTTCAGAAACGAGGCCTGGATCTCCTCGAGAACCGGCAGGGGCAGCGCTGCCGGCCCTGCATTAAAGTTGTGACTTCGCTGCGCTGTCATGGACACTCCTGTCAAAAAAACATGGGTTATATATTGTGCTCGCGTGTCTTGTGGAACTGGATGTCCGGCCATTCTTCCATGACAAATCCCAGCTGATACTCGCTGGTGGTCATAAAGGTCAGACAGTCTTCGGCATCCAGCGCGAGGCTGGATTCATTCTTCTGCCGGAACCGCTTGAGCATTTTCTCATCCTCACAGGTCACCCATCTGGCCACCGACAG
>DATHSR010000243.1:0-1982 GCA_035464035.1 Desulfotignum sp.
AGTTCGGGCTCAAGGAAAAAGCCCTGTCCTGCAGCACCATCTGGCTGTGCGTGGGGTGCAACACCTGCTCCATGGAATGCCCCAACAGCGTGGATGTGGCCGCCATCATGGACGGGCTGAGGCAGATGGCCATCCAGGAAAAGGTTCAGATTGCCGAACCCGGTATTCTTTCGTTTCATAACGCCGTCATCGACTCCATCGAGCGGTACGGCCGGACCCACAAACTGGAAACCATGATGCGGTACAAACTGGCCAGCAGGGACCTGTTATCCGATATCGACCTGGGGTTGAAAATGCTGTCCAGGCGCAAACTGGATTTGATGCCTTCAAAAGTCACGGACAGAAAAGGTATCCAGCAGATCTTCAAACAAAACAGGACAGACAGGTAAAAAGAGCCTGGTGCCGCAGAACAGTTGAAAGGATAAACAGAACAGACCCATGCAGATCCTGAATCCATCCAGGTGGTATCTTCATCCGGTATTTATCTTTGCCTGTTCCATCATCGCCCTGGCCACCTTTCTGGTGCTCACGGTGAGCCTGTACATGGAAATCCGGTCGGCGCTGGAAGCGGTGATCGTCAAATTTCATATTGCCCCGGAGATGATTTTTCCTTCCAAGACCGGTATGACCATCCTGGTGCTCAGCCTTCTGATTGCCGTGGTTCTGGCCGGGATTCTTCTGGCCTTCATCTACTACCAGAAAACCGTGAACCTGTTCCGTCTCCAGCACAATTTCATCTATAATTTCACCCATGAACTCAAAACCCCGGTCACCTCGCTGCGGCTCTACCTGGAAACCTTTATCCGGCATCCCCTGGGACCTGATGAGATCAGGCGTTACAGCAGAACCATGCTCGAGGACATCAGCCGGCTGACGGACAACATCAACCGGATCCTGGACCTGGCCCGGATCGAAAGCCAGAATTTTGATTCAGAGGTGGTCCGGGAGAGCCTGGTGGACGTGGTGGAAGATTTCTGTAAAAAAAATGAATCCCTGTTCCGGGAGTGTGACATCCGGATATCCAATCCGTCCCAGGGACGGTTTGAGTACCCGGTCAACCGGTTCCTGTTTGAAATGCTGCTCATGAACATCGTATCCAATGCCATCAAATACAATGCGTCAGGCCACCCGGAACTTGAAATCGTTTTCAACGCCCACCTTCAGAAGGTCACCATCGATTTTATCGACAACGGGATCGGTGTGGACCGCCAGGAAACCCGAAAGATTTTCCGCAAGTTCTACCAGTCAGACCGGGAAAACCGGCAGCGGGTATCCGGGTCCGGTCTGGGGCTTTATCTGGTTTCCAGCATCGCCCGGATTCACGGATGGCGGGTATCGGTGTCCAGTGAAGGCAAAGGGTGCGGGTCCCGGTTCACCATTACCATTCCCTGGACCGCCATTGCCAATGTCAGAGAGAAGAATATATGGAAACAGCTGAAAAAAAACGTGTTCTGGTCATAGAAGACGAGGCCCGCATTGCCGAAGGGCTCCGGCTCAACCTGTCCCTGGCGGGGTATGCGGTTTCCGTGGCCCCTGACGGGATTGAAGGGCTTGAAAAGTGGCGGTCCTGGCGCCCGGACCTCATTGTCCTGGATATCATGCTGCCCATGATCGACGGGTTTTCCATTCTGAAAACCATCCGCCAGGAGAATGAAAAAATTCCGGTGCTGATTCTATCGGCCAGGGGAGACACCAAAGACAAGGTCAAGGGGCTGCGGTACGGTGTGGATGATTACCTGGCCAAGCCCTTTGATCTGGAGGAGTTTTTACTGCGGGTGGAACGGCTGATACGGAAAAGTGCCTGGTATGAGCCGGCCGAAACGGACAGACCGCCTGATTTTCCTCTTTTCAATGGGGATCATTACCGGTTCGGGGACAACCAGGTGGATTTTGTCACCTTCACGGCCCGGTGTGCGGCCGGCGAAATTACTTTGACCGAGCAGGAGATCATCCTGCTCAAGATTTTCATCGCCAACAAAGGC
>DATHSR010000244.1:0-8037 GCA_035464035.1 Desulfotignum sp.
CATTTGAATCTTTTGCGGAAAAAGGCGATACTTGCCTTTTTTGATACTTGTGAAGAGTGAAATGCCTTTTTCAGGCAATGACAGGAGAGCGATCCATGGAGTTTTTTTTCAGGCCCAAGGGTATTGCCGTCATCGGGGCCACGGCCAGCAAACACAAGGGCGGCAATATCATTGTTTCAAATCTGAAAACCGGGTATCCGGGACCGGTCTATCCGGTGAACCCCCGGTACCCTGAGATCGAGGGATTCGAATGTTATCCGTCGGTGGCGGATGTGCCCGATCCCGTGGATCTGGCCATCGTGTTTGTGGCCCCCCACATGGTGCCGCAGGTGATTGAAGACTGTGCCAACAGAAACATTCCCGGCGTCATGATTCAGTCCGCCGGCTTTTCGGAAACCGGCAGCCAGGGGGCAGCGTTTCAGCAACAGATCCGGCAGATCGCCGAAAAGACCGGTATCCGGCTGTGGGGCCCCAACTGCATGGGCCTGGTGGACGTGCACAAACGGTTTATCTTTTCCACGGTCAGTCCTGCCATATGGGATATCGGCCTGATCAGCGGCAACGTGTCTTTGATTGCCCAGAGCGGGATGCTCGCCGGGGCGTTTCTCATCGATCTTATGTCCCACGGCACCATGGGGATCGCCAAAGTCTGTTCCATCGGCAACAAAATGGATGTGGATGAAAACGATCTGCTGGCATATCTGATCGATGACCCGGACACCGCCGCCATCGGTCTTTACCTGGAATCATTGACTGACTGTCGGCGGTTCATGGCCTTATGCCGCAGTACCACCAAACCCGTGGTGATCCTCAACGGCGGGAAAACCGCAGGGGGCGCGGCAGCGGCACAGAGCCACACCGCCAGTCTTTCAGCCCGCGGAGCCCTTGTATCCGGTGCCATGGCCCAGGCCGGCATTGTGACGGCAGACGGGTTCTATCAGCTGGCCGATTTTTCCCGGACCCTGGGCATGTATCCCCGTCTTTCTGCCCGAAACGGGAACCGGGTGGCAGTGCTCACCTACACCGGGGCCGCCGGCATCGTTTCCGCGGATCTCATGGACCGGCACGGCCTGGTATTGTCAAAATTCAGCGACACCACCCTGGAAAAACTGCAGACCGTTTTTCCCGAATGGATGCCCCCGTCCAATCCTGTGGACATGTGGCCCGGGATCATATTGAACGGATCAAAAAAAACCTATCATACAGCCATGCAGGCGGTGTGCGCCGACCCTTTGGTGGATGCCGTGTTTGTCCATTGTTTTGCCGGCGGATTCAGCCTGGAGACCGATCTGGAAATGATGGCACAGACAGCCCGGGGAGCGGGCAAACCGCTGTTCTGCTGGATATCGGGGGAACGGGACCGGGTGTATCAGTTCCAGGTGTCGGCGCATAAGATCGGTGTCCCGGTATTCAGGGAGGTGATGCGGGCGGTGGAATGTATGGGCATGCTGCTGAACCGGACGTACCGGGGGAAGCAAACAGATAAAGGGTCGGAGGTGTCTGAACCGGTCCTAGTGTTGAAAAAAGATTCCCGCCTGCATGTGCTGACATCGGAAAGCGGCCCGCTGGACGAACGGGTATCCAAGCAGGTGCTGGAAGCCTTGGGCATTCCGGTGGTGGCAGAAAAGCAGGTGACTTCTCTTGAGGAAGCACGGCAGGCAGCGGCCGGTTTCGGGTTCCCCCTGGTGGTCAAGGGTATGGTTCCGGGTATATCGCACAAGACCGAATCCAACCTGGTCCACCTGGGTATTGCTTCTGGCCAGGACCTTGAAACAGCTGTGACAGCGCTTTTTCAGACCATGCCGGACCACGGCCGTATTCTGATCCAGAAACAGATCCAGGGAAAATTGGAACTGATGGCCGGGTTTGTCCGCGACCCCCGGCTGGGTCCCTGTGTCATGTGCGGGCTGGGGGGTGTGTTTGCCGAAGCCCTCGATGACACGGTGTTCGGGGTGGCGCCCCTGACCCTGGCAGATGCTCTGGACATGATCGGCCGGCTCAACTGCCGGACCCTGCTGGACGGGTTCCGGGGAATGGCGCCTGTGGACAAAGACATGCTGGGCCGCATTCTTGTCGCGCTGGGCCATCTGGGCTGCGAATATCCGGGGATTCAGGAAATCGACATCAATCCGTTGATCATTCACCAGGGCCGGCCCGTTGCCGTGGACGCCCTGGTGGTGCTGGAGGAAGACAGGCAGAGATGACCCATTCAAAAGCGTTGTTTGCCGTGCTGGCCGCAGGCACCCTGTGGTCGTTCGGGGCCCTGACCATCCGGCACATGGTGGATCCCCAGGACTACCGGTGGCAGTATCTGTTTTTCAGAGGCCTGACCGTGGCGGCCATTATATGTGTCTATCTGATGGTCAGAGACCGGCACCGGTTTGTGGAAAATTTTCATAAAATCGGGCTGTCCGGGCTTGTCGGTGCACTGGGTCTGGTGGGGGCCTTTATCTTTTTTATCTGGTCCATCACCTTGACCACGGCAGCCAATACCTTGTTTTTGTTTTCCACCCTCCCTTTCATTGCCGCATTCATGGGGATTGTCATTCTCAAGGAAACGCTTCGCCCCATTACCTGGTTTTCCATGGGCATCGCTTTTGTCGGGATCGGCGTGATGGTGATTGAAGGACTGGAAGCGGGCAGTCTGCTGGGAATCGTCACCGGATTTGCGTCTGCTTGCGGGTTTGCCACGTTTTCGATCTCTCTGCGGATGCGCAAGGAAACCCCCCAGTTTGCCACGGTGGCGCTGGCCGGGATCCTGTGTGCCGTGATCACCGCCGCCATCATGCAGATCCAAAGTGAAGCCATGATGATGCCACTGCGGAATATCCTGCTGAGTATGGTTCACGGGTCCCTGGTGGGGGGTGGGTTGATTCTGTTTTCCCTGGGTGCCCGGTATTTTCCGGCGGCGGAACTGAACCTGCTGTCCCTGTTCGAGGTGGTCGGCGGGGTCATCTGGGTCTATCTGCCCGTCTTCGGCATCCATGAGGTGCCCAGCCTGCTGACCGTGGTGGGCGGCTGTATTGTCTCGGGTGCCATTGTTTTGAACAGCCTGGGATCAAGACAGGAGCCGGTGCTGGCCAAACCATTGTGAAATTCAGATAAAAGGCTTGCAGTTATTTTGTCAATCCGTGATAAAATCAATTGATATCGGATGAGCAAGGCGGCATTAAAGCCCGGATGATTTCAATTTTCCGGGCACGCGCGCTTGACATTTCACTAATCCGGCGAACCATTGGGTAAAGGACCTATGTTTTCCTGAAAGGAAAGTCAAATATGGCAACAACTGACATGTGGAATGCGCAATATATTGAGGCTCAGTATAAAAAGTGGAAAGATGATCCAAAAGCCGTTCCCCGGGACTGGCGGTTTTTTTTCAAGGGTTTTGAGATCGCAGGCCAGGGGCGGTCAATGGATGTGCACGCCGATACTCAGGATGCCGCCCTGCAGCAGTCCAGGGTGGAATCACTGATATACCGGTACCGGGATCTGGGTCATCTGATGGCGTGCATGGATCCGCTGTCCTCCTGCCCCACGGACCATCCGCTGCTCACTCTCTCGGCGGTCGGCCTGTCGCCGGACCAGCTGGACACCTTTTTTTCTACCCGCAGGTTCTCCGCATCGGGCCGGGCGAGGCTTAAGGATATTCTCGGTCAGCTCAAGGAAACCTATTGCCGTTCCATCGGCGTAGAATACATGCACCTTCAGGACCCGGCAGAACGCCGATGGCTCCAGGAAAGGATGGAACCGGCAGGGAACCGTCCTGAACTTGAAGCCAAAGAAAAAATTGCGATCCTGGAAAAACTGGTCCGCACCGGCCGGTTTGAACGGTTTCTGAACAAGAAATATCCGGGTCAGACCCGGTTTTCCCTGGAAGGCGCCGAGATGGTTGTTCCCATGCTTTCCACGCTGTTCAACCGGGTGTCCGGGGCCGGCTGCAAAGAGGTGATCCTGGGCATGGCCCACCGGGGACGCCTGAGCGTTCAGACCCAGGTGCTTGAAAGGCCTTATGCGGATATCTTCAAGGCGTTTGAAAGCTGTTATGATCCGTCAGATATCCAGGGATCCGGAGATGTCAAATACCACCATGGCTATCTGGCGGATATTCATACCGCTGTCAATGAAAAACTGCGGGTGTATCTCATGGACAATCCCAGTCATCTGGAATCCGTGGATCCGGTGGTCCAGGGATTTGCCAGAGCCAGGCAGGAAATCGCGGGTCCGGAGGGCAGAAATCAGGTCCTGCCCCTTCTGCTCCACGGGGATGCTGCCTTTGCCGGCCAGGGCATTGTGGCGGAAACCCTGAACATGTCACAGCTCAAGGGATTTCATACCGGCGGCACCATTCACCTGATCATCAACAACCAGATCGGATACACCACCACCCCTGAAAACGCCCGGTCCAGCCGCTATTCCACAGATATTGCCAAGATGCTTATGGTTCCCGTCTTTCACGTTCACGGTGAAGACCCGGAAGCTGCCGTTCATGTGGTTAAACTGGCAGCAGACTACCGGAAGGCCTTTCACAAGGATGTCGTGATCGATGTGATCTGTTACCGCAGGTACGGTCACAATGAGGGGGATGAGCCCTATTTTACCCAGCCGTTGCTTTACGAGCGCATCCGTTCCCGCACGCCCCTAGATCAGGCGTATGCGGACCGGCTTATCTCCGGAAAAATTATTTCTTCAGAAGAGCCGGCAGGTGTTTCAAAAGCGGCGGAACAGGAGATGGACGCTGCCTTTGAGTCTCTCCGGGAGGCTGAGTGCACATTTCCCCAACCCCGGTTTTATCCGGAATGGGACGGTATTTCAGGCAGCTATTCACACAAAAAGGCGGAAACCGCCGTGGAAAAACAGAAACTGGCGGCTTTTTCCGAAAAACTGTACACCCCGCCGGACGGGTTTGCCATATATGACAAACTGGCCCGGATGCTGGAAAAACGGCGAGACACGATCCTGAACGGCCGGGATATTGACTGGGCGACCGCAGAGGCACTGGCCTTTGCATCGCTTCTGGCCCAGGGCGTCCCTGTCCGGTTGAGCGGTCAGGACAGCGGCCGCGGCACCTTTTCCCAGCGTCACAGTGTGATCCGGGATATCAAAAACGGGCAGGAGTGGATTCCGCTGAACCATATCTCCGAAAATCAGTCCGAATACAGGGTGTATGACAGTTTTCTGTCTGAAGCCGGTGTCCTGGGATTTGAATACGGATATGCCCAGGCAAGACCCGATGCTTTGACGCTGTGGGAGGCCCAGTTCGGGGATTTTGTCAACAATGCCCAGGCAATGATCGATCTGTATATTGCCAGCGGGGAATCCAAATGGCAGCGCCAGAACGGCCTTGTTCTGCTTTTGCCCCACGGATACGAAGGCCTGGGACCCGAGCATTCCAGTGCCCGGCCGGAACGGTTTCTCCAGTTGTGCGCCGATGACAACCTGCAGGTGTGCAATCCCACCACCCCGGCCCAGTATTTTCATCTGCTCCGGCGCCAGATGGTCCGGCGATTTCGGAAACCGCTGGTTATCCTGACCCCCAAAAGCCTGCTGCGGCATCCCCTGGCGGTGTCGGAACTTTCGGCACTGTCTTCAGGCGGTTTCAGTGAAATTCTGGATGATCCGGAAAAGCAGAGGTCTCCGGAAAGGGTGGTGTTCTGCAGCGGCAAACTCTTTTATGAGCTGTTGCAGAAGCGGGCCGAACTGTCCGAGGGCCGGGTTGCGATTCTCAGGATCGAACAGTTTTACCCGTTTCCGGAGCAACTGCTGAAAGAAACAGTCGCCAGGTACACGGACATCCGGCAGTGGTACTGGGTTCAGGAAGAACCCGCCAACATGGGGGGGGCGGATTTCATCCGGCCCCGGCTGGAAAAACTGGTGGGAACCTCTGTCCACTGCGTGGCCCGGCCGGCCCAGTCCTCGCCTGCCACCGGTTTTTCCGCACTACATAAACAGCAGCAGGCCCGGATCATACAAACGGCTTTAACGGTGTAACCCCGGCTGTCGAAACCGTGACGGCGGGTAACAGTATCTGAAAGGAGTCATCATGTCGCTGGAGGTCAAAATTCCAAGTGTTGGAGAATCCGTAACCGAGGCCCTTCTGGTTCAATGGTTGAAAAATGACGGGGACACTGTCGAAACGGATGACCCGTTGTTTGTCATTGAAACCGACAAGATCACCCTGGAGGTGACGGCGGAAGCCGGCGGTGAACTCAAAATCAGGGTGAAGGAAGGGGAGACCGTAGCCATCGGCACGGTTGTGGCCGTGATCGAAACCCCTGAAAAGGATCAGACAGACGCCGCTGAAACCACCCGGGAGCCGGATTCCAAGGAGAATGCAGGCACGTCATCCCGGCCTGCTCAAAAAGAAGCGGCACCTGGCGGAACCCGGGAAACCGAACCTGAAAAAAGCAGGCGGCAGGAAAAGAAAGAAACCGGTCAGACAGCGGAAAAATCCGGGGATCAGGCCACTTCAGAACCGTTCGTCTCTCCGTCGGTTCGGCGCCTGGCAGAGGAAAAACAGGTGGACCTGTCCGGTATCACACCCAGCGGCCCGGGGGGCAGGATCACCAAAGGGGATGTCCTGCTGTTTCTGGAGGCATCGGAGGACCGGGCCGATGATACGGATATATCCGCACCGGCCAGGCCCGCAAGACAGGAGGCAGAACCGGACAAGGCTGAATCGGACAAAACAGAACAGGACAAAACAGAACCGGACAAAGCCGGAACCGATGAGCCCGTTACCCGGGACCCTATGACCCCCATCCGCCGGCGGATTGCCCAGCATCTGCTGGCGGCCCGGCAGAATACCGCCATGCTGACCACGTTCAATGAAATCGACATGAGCCGGGTCATGGCCCTGCGCCGGGCATACAAGGAACCGTTCAAGGAAAAGCACCAGGTGTCGCTGGGATACATGTCCTTTTTTATCAAAGCCTGCATTGAAGCATTAAAACAAAATCCACAGGTCAATGCCTTTGTGGATGGCAACGATATCGTCCATCACCATTACTATCATGTGGGGGTGGCCATTGGATCGGGCAAAGGCCTTGTGGTGCCGGTCATCCGCCATGCAGACCGGCTGGATTTCGCCGGCATTGAAAAGGCCATCGTCGAGTTTGTGGACAAAATAGCGACCAACCGGCTGGAGCTGGCAGATCTGGAAGGGGGTACTTTTACCATCAGCAACGGCGGTATTTACGGTTCTCTTTTAAGCACTCCGATTCTCAACTCGCCCCAGAGCGGGATCCTGGGCATGCACAAAATTGAAAAGCGGCCCGTGGTGGTGGATGATGAGGTGGTCATCCGGCCGATGATGTATGTTGCCCTGAGCTATGACCACCGTATCGTGGACGGCAGGGAAGCGGTCACCTGTCTCAAAAAGATAAAAGCCTGTGTTGAAAACCCGGAACGTATGCTGTTGGAGGTGTAACCATGAATAAAAAACACACCTATGATGTGGTGGTCATCGGATCGGGGCCGGGCGGTTACTCTGCAGCCCTTCGCGCCGCACAACTGGGCTTTGACACCGCCATCGTTGAAAAGGACAAGACCCTGGGCGGGGTCTGCCTGAATGTGGGATGTATCCCGAGCAAAGCCTTGCTGGACTCAAGCGAACTATATCACCATGCCCGGCACAAAATGGCGGAACACGGCATTGACATCAAGGATGTCCGTCTGGATCTGGGCGCAATGATGTCGCGTAAAAACCAGGTGGTGGAGGGACTGACCCAAAATCTTCGGCAGCTTCTGGAAAGAAGCAAGATTGAGATCATCCGCGGCACGGCCCGTGTGGAAGCACCGGACCGGGTCCACGTCACCCGGGATGAAAAAACCGGGAACGGGGACAGGGAAATGATTCTGCCGGCCCGGTTTATTGTGCTTGCCACGGGCAGCGAGCCCAGCCACCTGCCCGGCCTTGATTTTGACGGCAAACACATCATCAGCTCAACCCAGGCATTGGAACTGGATGCCGTGCCGGAGCGGCTGGGTATTGTGGGGGGAGGGTATGTGGGTCTTGAGCTGGGGTCGGTGTGGCAGCGG
>DATHSR010000245.1:0-14635 GCA_035464035.1 Desulfotignum sp.
CATCGGTACGGCGTTGAAAATCGCCTACAACGGCCTGGATGTGTCCACCTATTACGAGGGGGATGAGGAATATGATATCGTGGTCAAGCTGGCCAAATCAGACCGGCAGGGGGCGGATATCCTTCACAGGCTCATGATTCCGGGTCCTGCGGGAGAACTGGTCCCCCTGACCACCCTGGCGTCCATCCAGTATAAAGGAGCCATGGGGGATATTGTCCGGAAAAATCACCGGCGGGTGGTCACGGTCAAGGCCAGTGTGGACGAAACCAGAACCACCGGGGCCGTGGCCCGCATGCAGGTGATGGAACTGCTCAAACAGCTGGAACTGCCGGCAGGATACTCCTATGTCTTCACCGGAGAAGACCAGGAACAGCAGGATGCCCAGGCGTTTTTGTCCAAAGCGTTTGTGGTGGCCCTGCTGCTCATATTTCTGATTCTGGTGACGCTGTTCAACTCCGTGGTTCAGCCGGTGATCATTCTGACCTCAGTCCTTTTGTCTCTGGGCGGGGCATTCTGGGGCCTGACCGTCATCTCATCGCCTTTCGGCATCATCATGACCGGTGTGGGGATTATTTCGCTGGCCGGGGTGGTGGTGAACAACGCCATCGTTCTCATTGACTATACCAACCGGCTCCGGGACCGGGGCATGGATATGGCCGACGCCGTCATCTCCGCCGGCGCCACCCGGCTGCGGCCGGTGCTGCTCACGGCGGTGACCACCATTCTGGGACTTCTGCCCATGGTGACGGGGATTTCCTATGATTTCCATGTCATGGCCGTGTCCCTGACTTCGGAATCCAGCCAGTGGTGGCGCTCCATGGCCGTTGTTGTGATTTTCGGGCTCCTGGTGGCCACCATTTTGACCCTGGTGGTGGTGCCCACCCTGTATGCGCTGATTGAAAATTTCAAATCTGCTTCAGGCAGAGGTTATGCCCGGGCCCGCCTTTTTTTCCTGGGACCCGGGACGTCAAACATGGCCGGATAGAAACCGGAAAGCAGGGATTACAGCATTTCAAGGGCACAGGCCATGGCCACGCCGCCCCCGCCGCAAAGGGTGGCCAGGCCCAGGGTGTTGCCCCGTTTTTTCATGGCATGGATCAAGGTGACCATGATCCGGGCCCCGGTGGCCCCCACCGGATGACCTAAGCCGATGCCGGACCCGTTGATGTTGGTAATCTTTCGGTTGAGGCCCAGTTCTTTTTCGCATGCCAGATACTGGGATGCGAACGCCTCGTTCACCTCCACCAGTTCAAAATCCGCCATGGACAATCCGGACCGGTCCATGAGATTTTTTACGGCCGGCACCGGGGACAGTCCCATGAGGGTGGGGTGGCACGCCCCCATGCCGGTGGCCCTGATCCGGGCCAGGGGAGAAATCCCCAGATCTTTTGCCTTTTCAGCGGACATGATCACCATGCCGGCAGATCCGTCATTGATGCCCGATGCATTGCCTGCGGTGACCGTGCCGGTTTTCGGAATGAACGCCGGGGGCAGGGCCGCCAGTTTTTCCAGGGTCATGCCGGGTCTGAAATGCTCGTCCTTGTCAAACAGCAGCGGGTCCTTTTTGCGCTGGGGCACCGGGACGGGCACGATCTCGTCGGCAAACGTTCCGTCCTTGGTGGCCCGTTCCGCATTGTTGTGGCTGCGCAGGGCCACTTCATCCATCTCCTGTCTGGTTATCCCCAAGTGCTGGGCGACAAATTCGGCGGTGTGGCCCATGATATAGGGTTTTCCCATGAAATGAGCAGCCGGGGCCTGCGTGGTGTCCAAAGGGGTGGTGTCATCAAAGGGCAGCAGGTGGGAGCCGCAGTGCAGGGCATGGATCATGGCATCCACAAACTGGGCGTCCTGGAGCCGGCACCCCCACCTGGCTTTGGGCACGGTATAGGGAACCCCGGACATATGTTCCACCCCGCCGGCCAGGATCACTTCGGCCATGCCGGCCTGGATCATGGCAGCGCCTGACAGCACCGCTTCCATGCCGGATATGCACACCCGGTTCACTGTGGCCGCCGGAACACTGTCCGGTATCCCGGCCATGAGGGCTGCCACCCGGGTGGTGTTGAGGGTGTCATGGTGTTCCACACAGGTGCCGTAGCGGATATCATCAATGAGGCCGGGGTCAATGCCGGCCCGACGGATGGCTTCTTTCATGGTGACGCTGGCAATGGCTGCGCCGTTCATCTCTTTCAATGTGCCGCCGAAGGCCCCGATGGCGGTCCGGCAGGCAGATACGATCACGATCTCTTTCATGTCTGTGTTTCCTATAATTTTCATTAAAATATCATGCGCCAAAGGATGCTTCGGCCATATCCAGGGCACTGGTGTCGCCCGCCTGGATCACGGCCATTTTTGCCTGGGCCACCGGCAGCACCGTATTGATGAAGAACCGGGCACCTGTGACCTGGCCCTGGTAAAACGCGGTATCCTTTTTCTTGGGGTTGTCCGCCAGTTTCCGGCTGGCTGTCACAGCCCGCCACAGCAGCATCCATCCCATGAGGGTGTCGCCGAACACATCCAGGAACGGATGGGCATGGGCGAATGCCGTCAGAATATGTCTGGACCCCACATCCCCGGCCAGTTTTCCGGCGGTTTGCTTCAAATGGGTGAGGGTGGTTGCCAGGGTGGCGGCCGGAGAGGCCAGACCGGGTGCTGTTTTTGCCTGGGCAAGGGTTTTTTCCACCTCGGACACCAGGTCCATGAACGCCTGACCATGGTTGAGGGACAGTTTTCTGCCCAGAAGGTCCATGGCCTGGATTCCGTTGGTGCCTTCATAGATCTGGGTGATCTTGCAGTCTCTGAGCAGCTGCTCCTGGGGGTATTCCTTTGTGAAGCCATACCCGCCGAACACCTGGACTCCCAGGGAGCACATCTCAAAGGCCCGGTCCGTGACATAGCCCTTGGCCACCGGGATGAGCACATCAATGAGCCCCTGATAACGGGCCTTTTCCGCAGCATCACCGCTGACGGTCATCATGTCTTCCAGAAGCCCCACATAGAACAGCAGGCTGCGCATGCCTTCTGAAAAAGTTTTCATGGTGAGCAGGATGCGCCGGATGTCCGGGTGCCTGATGATGGGAACACCGGGAGATCCCTTGGGCGCGGTCAGGGCCGCCCCCTGGATCCGTTCCTTGGCATAGGCGAGGGCGTTGAGATAGGATGCCCCGGCACAGGCAAACCCCTGCATGCCCACATGGAGACGGGCTTCGTTCATCATCACGAACATGGCCCGCATGCCTTTGTTCTCCTCCCCCAGCAGGGTGCCGGTGCACTGGCCTTTGCCGCCCAGGGTCATGGAGCATGTGGGACTGCCGTGGATCCCCATCTTATGTTCGATGCCGGTGCACACCACATCATTGAATTTGCCCATGCTGCCGTCGTCGTTCACCCGGAACTTGGGCACCAAAAACAGGGAGATGCCGGCGGTACCGGCTGGCGCACCTTCGATTCTGGCCAGCACCGGGTGGATGATGTTTTCCACCAGGTCGTTTTCTCCCGAGGAGATGAAAATCTTGCTGCCGGAAATGCTGTAGGTGCCGTCATCGTTTTTTACGGCCTTTGTGGTCAACGCCCCCACATCAGATCCTGCTTCCGGTTCGGTGAGCAGCATGGACCCGCCCCACTTGCCGGTGTACATGTTTTTCAGGTACAGTTTTTTTTGTTTGTCCGTTCCGAACCGCTCCACCAGCTTGCCGGCCCCGTGGATCAGGATGTTGTGGAGCATGAAGGGAAAATTGGCGCCGTTGAAATAGTTGTTGGCGGCCAGGGCCACGGTGGCGGGCATGCCCTGCCCACCCCAGGCAGGATCATCAGACATGGCGATCCATTCCCCCTGCCTGAAAAGACCATAGGCCCGGTGAAACGCTTTGGGCACCCTTACCCGGCCGCTGTCAAAGGTGCAGCCTTCCTCGTCCGCTTCCCGCAGATACGGCAGCAGCTCCTTGAGGGCCAGGTTCCGGGCTTCGGATACGATCAGGTCAATGGTTTTGGGGGTGAATTCCGCAAATTTGTCATGCCGGCTCAACTGCGCTATATCCAGCTGTTCGTGGAGAACAAAATCCACATCCCGGCGGTCTGCAACCATCTGTGCCATGAAAACTCCTTTTGATGTCTTGAATTCGGGTCATTGAAACGGGAAACCGGCCGGCATCCTGCCGGTCCGGGCTGCCGGTGCTATCGGGTGTAGTCATAGAATCCCTTGCCGCTTTTGCGGCCCAGGTAGCCGGCCCGCACCATTTTCCGCAGCAGCGGGGCCGGCCGGTACTTGTCTTCCCCCAGTTCCCGGTGAAATCCTTCCAGCACGAACAAAATGGTGTCCAGACCCACCATGTCGGCCAGCGCCAGGGGACCGATGGGATGGTTGGCCCCCAGCATCATGGATTTGTCAATGTCTTCGGCCGATGCCACATTTTCAGCCAGAACAAAGATGGCTTCATTGATCATGGGGACCAGGATCCGGTTCACGGCGAATCCCGGGGCCTCCTTGACCTGGATGGGGGTTTTGTCGATTCTTTCCACAAATTCCCAGGCCATGTTCAGGGTATCGTCAGAAGTGGTGAAGCCCCGGATCAGTTCCACCAGTTTCATCACCGGCACGGGATTGAAAAAATGCATGCCGATCACCTGGTCGGGGCGCTGGGTCACGGCAGCCATCTCCGTGATGGACAGACCAGAGGTGTTGGTGGCCAGCAGGGCCTCTTTTTTGCAGATCTGATCCAGGTCCTGGAACACCTGCTTTTTGATCGCCATCTTCTCGATAATGGCTTCGATCACAAGATCAGCTTCGCCGGCGGCCCGGGTCAGGTCGGTGGTGCCGGTGATCCGACCGAAAACAGCGGCAGCTGCATCCTTATCAAGCTTTCCCTTGGACACGGCCCGGTCCAGGCTGGATTTGACGGTGGACAGCCCATTTTCCACAAACCGGTCTTCCATGTCCCGTATAAACACCTCAAACCCGGCCCGGGCACTGACCAGGGCGATGCCGGCACCCATGATCCCGGCCCCCAGCACGCAGATTTTTTTTATTTCCATTTTCATTCCTCCTGGATACACGGTTAAGTCCTGCGGTTATCGTGAAAGAGAATACAGCATGAATCATGCCGTAACTGAAACCTCCTTTTTTTTCAGACGGTTAGATTTTTTTTGCGGCATCAAATCCGATTTTCTGTACCATAGGCTGGAAAAAACTGTCCTATTATAACGTTTTAAAGTAAACTGTTAAATGGGGCAGATAATTTTAAAAGGCGGTGTAATCTCCATGAAAAAAGATTCGGAAGAAAGCAAAGGGGTCCAGCCCGGCCGGACAGACCCAAACAGGGCCGCGGCAACGCAAACGGATGAAAAGGATTTTTTCAGGGAAGCCACGCTCAGGCTCTGCTCCAGCCTGGATCTGGAACGGGCGCTGCACCAGTGCCTGATCTATGTGCGGCGCTTCATGCCCGCCGGTCAGATGGGGTTTCAGGTATATCACCCGGATGCCGGTGTGGTTGAAATGGTGGCCCATGCCACCCCCGGTTCCGGCCGGGCCGTGTCGATCCGGATACCTCTTTCCCCAGAGGGGCGCCGGCAGGTGGAAACGCATCGTCTGGAAAGAGTTCGAATTATTCAGCGACTGGGGGATGATCCGGTGACCGGTCCGGTGGCGGACCGCCTCAAGGCCTGGAACCTGTCCGCCGTGGTGATGGACCTGGTTCTGGAAAAAACCATGCTGGGTATTTTCAGTGTGTTCAATGACGGGCGCAACCGATTCACCCCACCCCAGGTCCACCTGCTCAGCCTTCTGGCAAAACCCTGTGCCATTGCCCTCACCAACAGCCTGCGGTTTCGGGAGCTCAAAAATCTCAAGGAGCTGCTGGCCGATGATAACCGGTATTTTCAGGATGAACTGCACCGGATGACCGGTGAAAAGGTGGTGGGGGCCGGCCAGGGCCTCAAACAGGTCATGGATCGGGTCAGAAAGGTGGCACCGCTGGAAAGTCCCGTGCTCCTGCTCGGAGAAACCGGCACCGGCAAGGAGGTGATCGCCAATGCCATCCACAACCTGTCGTTGCGAAAAGAGGGGCCTTTTATCCGGGTCAACTGCGGGGCCATTCCCGGATCTCTTTTGGACAGCGAGCTGTTCGGGTATGAAAAAGGCGCATTTACCGGTGCGGTGTCAAGGAAGCGGGGCCGCATTGAGCGGGCCCAGGGAGGCACCCTGTTTCTGGATGAAATCGGGGAACTGCCGCCCGAGGCCCAGATCCGGCTGCTGCGGGTGCTCCAGGAAAAGGAGATCGACCGGGTGGGGGGCAGTGAAACCATTGGCGTGAATATCCGTGTCATTGCCGCCACCCACCGGAACCTTGAGAAGATGATGGCCCGGAACCGGTTCCGCCCGGATCTCTTTTTCCGGCTGCAGGTCTTTCCCATTGAGATTCCGCCACTGCGGGCACGCAAAGACGATATTCCGGATCTGGTCCGGCATTTTATTGTGAAAAAAGCCAGAGAGATGAAACGTCACCAGATACCGGTTGTCTCCGAAGCGGTCATGGATCGGCTGCTGGCATATCACTGGCCGGGCAATATCCGGGAGCTGGAAAACGCGGTGGAACGGTCCATGATTCTGGACCGGTCGGGTCACCTGGATTTTTATGAAAGCGGTATGTCGCCGGGATACGCCCCCCGGCAGTCATCTCCCGGACAGGCAATTGAAAACCGCGGCCAGACTTTAGATCAGGTAACGGCTGCCCATATCCAGGCCGTGCTCCAACAGTGCCGGGGCCGGGTGGAGGGTGAAAAAGGGGCGGCCCGGATTCTGGCGGTGCATCCCTCCACCCTTCGCAAACGCATGAAAAAACTGGACATCCCATTTGGCCGGAAAAAAAATGAGGCCAGGCACCCGGCCTGAGACCGGGCGTGTCTGTTTTTGTTTGAATCAGACATGAAATGTCTCTTTTTTGCGTCAGGACCCGTGCCGGGGGGTCTCACCCTCTGCCGCATCTGACATGGCGTAGGGCATGCTGCGCGCAACGGCAAAAACTGCGGGCAGGTGTGTCCTCAGACAGTTTGCCGTTTTAATCGCTTCGCATGCCCAACGCCATGTAGCAGACACGTCAGAATGGGATTCGACCCCCAGGCACCCCCCGGCACTGGCCGGTGAAACACCCTGTGACCGGCCGCAGCAACCTGTAGCCCCGGGTGGAGACCCCTTGCTGCCGGACTGTCGGAGCCTCTGGCTTCCAGGCCGGCAGCAAGGGGTCTCCACCCGGGGCGGCACGCTGCCGAGCCGTCAGACGCTGAGAGTTCCAGGCCGATGGACCAGTCCCCACCCGGGGCGGCACGCTGCCAAAAGACACGCGGTTTGGGTTACTTCTTGAAAAAACAGACCAACCCCTTTATGCTGGACAGACAGATCCCTGCAACAGCGTTAACTTTTTCCATGGAGGCCCCATGAAATTTGTGGTTATCGGCGGAGATGCCGCCGGCATGAGTGCAGCCAGCCGTGCCCGGCGGCTGTATCCCGATCTTGAGATCACCGTGCTCGAACAAAGTTTTGATGTGTCCTACAGCGCGTGCAGCATGCCCTATAACATTGCCGATCCGGACACCCCCATGGACACCCTGGTGGTCCGGACCGCCGAAGAATTCATCGGCAAACACGGCATTGATCTGCGCACCGGCCACCGGGTCACCGGGATACTCCGGGATGTCCGGCAGGTGGCCGGCACCACGGTGGACAAAAAAACGTTCACCGTTGACTACGACCGGCTCCTCATTGCCACCGGCGCCATCCCCACCCTGCCGGACCTGCCGGGAAAGGACCGGCTCATGCCCCTGAAAAGCCTGGAACACGGCCGGCGTATCAAGGACGCCATCCAGATGAAAAAGGTCAAAAAAGCCGTTATTATTGGCATGGGCTACATCGCCCTGGAGATGTGCGAAGCCCTGACCGAACTGGGCATCCAGGTAGCCATGGTCAAACCGGGGGCCCGGTTTCTGCCCTGGCTGCCCCAAGAGATGGCAACGCTTGTCGAAGAGACGTTGAAAAAAAACGGCACCGGGTTTTACCCGGGAACAGAAATTCTGCGCATTGAAAGAAAAAACAGCGGCTTCGCGGTTATCTGCGACACCCGGATCCTGGATGCGGACCTGGTGCTGGGCGCCACAGGGATCGCCCCGTGCAGTGCGCTGGCAAAGGATGCGGGCCTGGCCCTGGGCGTATCGGATGCCATTCACGTGGACCCGTATCTGCGCACTTCAGATCCGGATGTTTTTGCGGCCGGTGACTGCGGAGACGCCATCCATGTGGTCACGGGCAAACCCGTCTGGATACCTTTGGCCCTTCGGGCCAACCGGGCCGGATGGGCTGTGGCGGACAACCTGTTTGCAGAAAAAAACCCGCTCCAGGGTGTGGCCGGCACCGCCGTTTTCAAGGTGTTTGACCTGGCCGTGGCAAGGTCCGGCCTGACCCTGTCCGAGGCTCAAAAAGCGGGATTCGACCCGGTGGAAAACCGGATCACCGCCTGGTCCCGGGTCAAATTTCAGCCCGGGGCGGCAAAGATTCATGTGAACATGGTGGGAGACCGGAAAACCGGCCGGCTTCTGGGCGCACAGATGGCAGGAACCGACGGGGTGGCCCACCGGATCAATGCCGTGGCAGTGGCCCTGCACGCCGGCATGTCGGTGGCGGCATTCATCCAGACGGACCTGGCCTATGCCCCGCCTTTCAGTCCCACCTGGGACCCGCTGCTGACCGCCGCCATTCAGCTGGAAAAAAAACTGTAGCCAAAAACCGGCCATGGCCTTTTGTGAGGAATCCAACAGCACCGGATAAATTATTCTGCCTGCCCGGCCCTTTGCCGGGCAGCGGCCAGGCCTTCGGTTTCATCCACCCGGACCAGCAGCAGCCCGCCCACAACAAAAAACGCCATCACCACAGACACCCCGGCCCGCTGGGAATCAAACGCCTGGGTCATCACCCCCAAAAGCAGGGGGCCCATAAATGCAGTGAACTTGCCGGAAAAGGCATAGAATCCGTAAAACTGATTTTCCTTTTCTGCCGGCACAAACCGGCCCAGCAGCGACCGGCTGGCGCTCTGGTTGGGACCGGCAAAAAACCCCACCAGAATGCCCGATACCCAGAACCAGGTCTTATCCGGAGCCAGCACCGCCATCAGCGCTGCCAGGGCCAGCACCACATTGCTGATCTGAATGGTGGTCTTGCCCCCCAGCCGGTCGTCAAAGATGCCCATGATCAGAGCCCCGATCCCGGCCGCCACATTGAGCACGATGCCGAAGATCATGATCTCCTGAAAACTGAATCCAAATGTGCCGGCCGCATAGATGCCACCGAATGCAAAGATGGTCACCAGCCCGTCATTATAGATCATCCGGGCCACCAGCAGGCGGACGATCTGCCGGTACCGGCGGATGTCTCTGAAAGTGTCCTTCAGGTCGGCCACCCCGGTCTTTATGATGCCGGCCTTTCCGGAGCGCACCAGGAGACGTGTTCTGGGCACCCAGAGAAACAGCGGGATGGAAAACAGGGCGAACCACACCGCCACCAGCAGGCAGGTGGCCCGGATATGGGCCCCGTCTCCAGTGGAAAATCCGAACCAGGGCGTTTCCGGATTGATCAATGCCACCAGGGCCACCACCATGGCGGCCAGCCCCCCGATATATCCCACCCCCCAGCCCACGCCGGAAACCCGGCCGATGTTTTTCGATGTGGCGATATCGGGCAGATAGGCATTGTAAAACACATTGGAAAACTCAAACGCGATATTGGACAGCACAAACCAGAAAAGAGCCCAGAATATCTGGCCGGGTTCAATCCAGTAAAGCACGGCCGTCCCGGCCACGGTGACAGCGGTGGATACAAACAGAAACTGCTTGCGCAGCCCGCCCTGGTCTGCCAGTGCCCCCAGTATGGGAGAGAGAAACGCCACACAAAGGGCGGTCACCGTCACCCCCCTGGACCAGAGGGCGGTGCCGGACACCGGATCCGGGGCAATGGCCGATACAAAATAGGTGCTGTAGACAAAAGTGACCACCAGAGTGGTGTAGGCGGAGTTGGCAAAGTCAAACATCACCCAGCTCAGTACTGTCCGTTTGTCAGCCGGTGCCGCGATCAAGCAGAAGTCTCCTTGTTGTAAAAAAGGTGCCGGCGCTCACTTTTTCCGCCGGTACAGCTCAGTGAACAGATCGGGTTGTCTGCGCCAGAACCGGCAAGGCGATATCCCCGGCCGCACCCGGGGAAGGCCTGCATTTTCCGCCAGGCCGGACAGAGATTGTTTCGCCTTAATCCCATCGGATATCCTGCTCAGCACGGCCAGGGAGTCTGTCGCTGCCTGACGGGCCAGATCGGGTATCCGGTCACTGCGGTATCTGCCGGACACCGGGTCCCGGTACTGGAACATCCGGTCAAAAAAAGGCAGGCCCCCCCCCTGGCCGGGGGGATAAAACAGGGCCAACGCCAGATCCAGCAACCAGAGACGACGTTTGTTCAACCGCGTCAGAATCCGGTAGACACCCGGATTCTGGAATATGGCCTGGTAAAAGGCATGGGACCGGATTGCATATTTCAGCCAGGTTTTGTCTCCGGGATCATTCAAATCGAACAGTGCGGCCAGATAGCCGTAAAGCTGATGATCTGCTGTTTCGGTTTCCGACAGGATCCGGTGCAGGCTGACCCGAACGCCGGTTCCGGCCTGGTGCCTGAAATAAAGGTCCAGAGCGGTTTCAAACTGACGATGCCGGGCTGCGGCCCCGGGGTGGATCCGGGACTGGCCGGAATGATAATACACCAGGGGATGAAATGCGGTATCCGCCAGGATGTGGCAGACGATGCCCGCTCCCAGAGACAGGGCCCCGGGATCGGCAGCCGCCCCCCCCATACGGTCAAAAAAGGTGAGCACCGGGGCCAGGGCCCTGACATCCGATCGGTGAAACGGCCTGGCAGCAGCCTGGATGCGGGCTGATCCAGGGCCCACCAGATAATAAAAAGGGATGTCCGGCGTCACCGCCCCCAGGAAAAACAGGTTCTCATGGGTGGTCACCGGTTCTTTAAAGACAGATTCCGCCGGCAGGTTCTGTTTGACCAGATCCGCCAGGTACCAGTGGGATATCTCCTTGGGCATGCCGGTCTTTCTACTTTCTTTTCCGGCGGCTGCGAACCGGATTCCAGCCTTCCAGTGCCAGCAGTTTCTGCTTTACATCCAGGCCCCCGCCGAACCCGGTCAGCGTGCCGTCTGCACCGATCACCCGGTGACAGGGAATGATGATGGGAATGGGATTTTTCGCATTGGCCATGCCCACGGCCCGGGAGGCGGCAGGGTTTCCGATCCGCCTTGCCAGCTCGCCATAGGAGATGGTGGTCCCATAAGGGATTTTTGCCAGTTCCTGCCAAACCCGGCGCTGAAACGGGGTGCCGTCCAGAGCAAAATCCAGGGAAAACCGAGTCAGAGTTCTGTTGAAATAGTTGTCCAGCTGGGACAGCACCCGGGAAAACGGCCGGTGATCATCTGTCCAATCCGGTCCGGGAGATATGACCTGTTTTCCTCTGGGAAAACTGATGAACTGCAGTTTTTCTTCGCCGCCCACCAAAAGCTGTCCCACCGGGGAGTCATAGGTGCAAAAACGCATGGCCTCTCCTTTGCTTGATGATGCTATTGTGCCTGGTTTCTGACTGTTTATCAAACAATTTCCTGAAAGAAAACGGGTATTTTTAATTTTGAATTTGAAAAACCCGGGATTGACGCTATAATTCAGTCATGGAAATTGAACTGTTTGAAATCCGGGACCACCTGTTTTCCCATGACCCGTTTTGCAACCTTCCCCGGCATGTGGTGGACAACCTGGTGCCGCACATTGAAGTAGCCTACCATCAGGCCGGCACCATGATTCTGGAAAAAGGTCAGGAAAACCATTTTCTGTTTTTCATCCGCAGCGGGGCCGTGGAAATTCTGCGAAGCTCGGGCGAACTGTACACCCAGATAGGGGAAGGCGAGTGCTTCGGCCAGTTTTCCCTGCTGCGCAAAAAACAGGTCCGGTATGCGGCAAGGGCCATTGAGGACACCCTGGTGTATAAAATACCCGATGTCCAGTTTCAGACTCTGGCAGACACCTATGACGAGTTTGCCGACTTCATGGAGGAAGAGCGAAGCATACGGCTGAAAAATGCCCTGGGCCGAACCGGTCATGAGCACCGGAATCCGTTGATGATTTCGAAAATTCACAAACTGGTCCACCGGGAAATCGTCACAGCCTCTCCGGCGGTTTCCATCCAGCAGGCTGCTGTCATTATGACCGAAAAACGGGTGTCATCCCTGGTTCTGGTTCCAGACACCCCCATGCCGGATCAGCCTTCCATTGCCGGACTGATCACGGACCGGGACTTAAGAAAACGGGCCGTTGCCAGAGGACTGCCCTTGTCCACCCCGGTCCGGGAGATCATGTCCACGGACATCATCTCCCTCCAGGCCAAAGAATACGCGTTTGAGGCCCTGCTCACCATGATGCGGCACAACCTGCACCACCTGCCCGTCCTGGAGGGGAACCGCCCCGTAGGGGTGATCACTGTGGCGGACCTTGTCAGGTACGAATCCTACGGATCGGTCTACCTGGTGGGCGATATCTTCCGGCAGAACGATGTGACCGGCCTGGCCGCCATGGCCCCGAAAATCAAACAGCTTTTTATTCATCTGGTGAATGAGGACGCCACCTCCCACACCATCGGTGCCGCCATCTCCCGCATGGGCATCAGCATCTCCCAGCGCCTGCTCCAGCTGGGGGAAAAACAGCTGGGGCCGCCCCCGATCCCATACTGCCTTCTGGCGTTAGGTTCCATGGCCAGGGATGAGATGACCCTTGTCACAGACCAGGACAATGCCTTTGTCCTGGACGATACCTTTGATCCGGACCGCCATGATTCCTATTTCAAGGCCCTGGCACAATTTCTGAGCGACGGCCTTGACCGGTGCGGATATCCTTACTGCACCGGGGATATCATGGCCACCAGCACCCGGTGGCGTCAACCCCTGTCCGCCTGGAAAACCTGTTTTGCAAATTGGATCGACCACCCGGATCCCGAGGCCCTGCTCCATGCCTCCATTTTTTTCGATCTGGAAGGCATATACGGAGAAACCGGTTTCGCCGGCCGGCTCAAACAGCTGATCCGGGACAAGACCCCGGCCAGTCAAAGGTTTCTGGCCTGTCTGGCCAGGAATGCTCTACTCAGAAAACCGCCTTTGGGATTTTTCCGCAAGTTTGTTCTGGAGCATGACGGCAAGCACCTTAAAACCTTTAACCTCAAACGCCGGGGCACGGCCCCGGTTTCCGATCTGGCCCGGGTCCATGCCCTGGCCTGCGGCGCTGAACCCATCAATACCCGGGAACGGCTGGTCCGGGTCAAGGAAACCGCCCTGCTGGCCCAAGGTGTGGGAGATGACCTGCTGGATGCCCTGGAACTGATCGCCATGGTGCGCATCCGGCACCAGGCGCATCAGGCGGAATCAGGCATTCCAGTGGACAACAATGTCACCCCGGAAAGCCTGTCCGCCTTTGAACGCAACCATCTCAAAGACGCCTTCCAGGTGGTTTCCCAGGCCCAGTCTTTTCTCAACTACCGGTACAATGTTTCACCGGCCATGCAGCCGGGTATCGGATCAAAACCGGCATGACCCGGTTCAGAAAAACCGCATCCCGGCCGCCGGAAGACTGGCAGTCCCGGTTTTCCCTGCTGGCGGACCAGGCCGGAGACCCCCGGATCAAGGCTTTTTATCAACAGGGCTGTATCGCCGGCAGCACCCCGGTCAAACAGGTTTCTTTTCTGGCCCTGGATCTGGAGACCACCGGTATGGACCCGGAAAACGACGCCATTGTCAGCGTGGGGTTTATTCCCCTTTTTCATGACCGCATCCTGTGCCGCGGGGCCCGGTACTGGGTGGTCCGGCCGGATCAGGACCGGCCCGATATCCGGACCGTCATTCACGGCATCACCCACACCCGCATGGATGACTGCCCCCGGCTTGAAAACATTCTGGCCCCGCTGCTCGAAGCAATGGCGGGCCGGGTGGTGGTGGCGCACTACAGCCGCCTGGAGCGCGAATTTCTGGGCAGGACGGTTTCAGACCTGACCGGTGATTGCCTGGTGTTTCCAATGGTGGACACCATGGAACTGGAATCCAGAAAACACCCGGTTTTCCGTCCCAATTTCCTTCAGCGCTGGCTGGGGAAAAAAGACAGTCCGTCCCTGCGGCTGGCCCATGTCAGAGAACGCTACAACCTGCCGCCGTACCACCCCCACCACGCCCTCACCGATGCACTGGCAGCCGCCGAGCTGTTTTTAGCCCAGGTGGCGGACCAGTTCACCCCGGACACCCCGGTGTCTGATCTCTTATGCCACCCGCAAGACAAAGGATAATACCGTGTCTCTGAAACCCGATTTGACCGGAAACTACCCGGCCGGTAACACAGAAAAATTGCCCTGTAACGTGATTTTCGACCCTTTCGGCCACCGGGTCGCTGTGACCGCCGGCACCACACTGTTTCAGGCCGCGCTGTCCAGGGGTATCCTGCTCCGGTCCGACTGCGGTGAAAAAGGTTTCTGCGGCAAATGCCGGGTGTTGGTGGATCATCCGGACCGCCTGTCCCCCCG
>DATHSR010000246.1:0-4120 GCA_035464035.1 Desulfotignum sp.
GATGATCTCCGGCATTTGGCCGCAGTGTTCCAGAAACTGCACCAGGTCTTGGGACCGGATGGTGGTGGTGGCGGTGTTTTCCAGGGGGTGAAAATTGAGCAGCTCATGGGCCATCAGGTCTTGGTCCAGAACGATTTTGACCGCATGGTCCCGGATATTGACGGCGGCAAACGGGGTGACCGCCCCGGGGATCATCCCCAAAACTTCCATGAGCAGGTCGGGTTTGGCAAAAGACAGATTGTTTCCCCCGATTTTTTTGGCCAGGTCCTTTATGTTGACGGGCTTGTCCGCCAGGGTCACCACCAGGAACAGGTTTTTTTTCTTGTCCTTGAAAAACAGGTTCTTGCTGTGGGCGCCCTGGATACCGTCCTGATGCCGGGCCGCCTCTTCCACGGTAAACACCGGGGGATGTTCATGATTGGTGTACTCAATGCCGATATCAGACAGCAGGGTGAGCAGTTCTTGCTGAGTCTGTAACATTTCTTTCCTCTTTCCAAACGGTTTTTGGCAGCAGACCTTGCTACCCGTAGTTCACATAAATAAGCCGGACATTGTTCAAAAACACCACGGTCAGAAAAATCGGCCGGATAAACCCGGCCCCTTTCCGGATGGCCAGACTGGAACCGGCCCGGGCCCCGATGACCTGGCCGGCGGCCATCACCAGACCGGCGGACCACAACACGTTGCCGCCGATGATGAACACGGCCAACGCCACGATGTTGGACACAAAATTCATTACCCGGGTGGTGCCCACGGCCCCGGTCATGTCCAGCCCTAAAAAAATGAGCAGGGCCCCGGTCCAGAACGAGCCGGTGCCCGGACCGAAAAACCCGTCATAAAACCCCAGGCCCAGGCCGAACAGGACATAAAACAGGTTTCGCCCCATTTTAGGGGTGCCCGGCCTCAGCCCCAGGGTTTTTGAAAACAGGGTATAAAAAAAGACGATCAGAAGCAAGGCAGGAATCAGGTGCCGGATAAACCCGGGATCCATGCGCTGGATGACAACCGCCCCCAGCATCGCCCCGCACAGGGTGAATCCCATGCCGGTCCAGCACTGGCGGATATCCACCAGCCCCTTGGAGACAAAGTTGACGGCCGCGGACAGGGTCCCGAAACTGCCCTGGAGCTTGTTGGTGCCCAGGGCCACGGCCGGGGGCAGGCCCACCGCCAGCAGCACCGGCAGGGCAATGAGCCCGCCGCCGCCGGCAATGGCGTCCACAAACCCGGCACACAGCCCGGTGACAAACAAAATGCCCAAACTGATCAAAGACAGGTTATCCATCATTTGGGATCGATGTTGAACAGCAGGTCGTTTTCCAGATACACCTGTTCCAGCTGTTCCTGGTAGGCCCGCAGGTCAGCCCCTTTGCGGTGGGCCAGCTCCTGGACCATGTACTGAATCACCGCCAGCATGCCGGACACGTTTCCGATAAACGGAATGGATTTGGACGGCACCACCAGAGACAGATGGGCAAAGGGAATCACCGGCGAAATACCGGAGTCGGTGAGCACCAGCAGGGTGTGACCACACCGGCGGATCATCTTGCTCAGCTTGATCAGCTCATTGGGATACCGGGTGGTGGCGGCAAGGATCACCAGGCTCTGGACCGGGGCGTTGGTCAGCATATCCATGGACGTGGAATCACTGCCCTTGAGGATGTGAACCCCTTTTCTCACCTTGGTCAAAGACCAGCCCAGGTAATAGGCAAAGGTATAGGACAGCCGGGAGCCGGTGACATAGATGAAGGGGCTGGTGTCCATGTAGTCGATGAACCGGTTCATTCGTTCCATGTCAATGTGCTCGTACAGGTGCTTGAGGTTGTTGAGTTCCTCTAAAATTCCCCGGTGCAGCCGGTCCAGGCCGGGTTCGTCAATGCCCTTGAGGTTCACCCGGTCCGGCAGGCTCAATCCGGTGTTGATGAAATCCTTGAGCGCATCCTGGAAGTCCGAATACCCCCTGTAGCCCAGGGTCGCCACAAACCGGACCACCGTGGCTTCACTGACCTCACAGGCCTCGGCCAGCTCCTTGGTGGTCATGAACACCACTTTGGCGGGGTTGAGCATGATGTAGGTGCCCAGGGCCTGGGCTTTGGGGGTCAGGGAATCCAGTTTGCTGGAAATATCATCTATCACGGGGTGTGAAACCATATCATTCATTGTAACAGCCCAATTTAAAAGGTTTTTATCATGGCGCGCCATTCATGTAATTCATTAATTTTATTGAGATTTAATCTATTATAAAAAATTTGTCAAGGGCGTATGAAAGAAAAACAATCATTTTTCAATAAAGTTCTTGACATGTTTTCTTTCATAGCGTATTGAGAAACTGGGTATGGCAGAAAAATAATAACAATCCTATTAATGAAGAGAAGGCCAATGTTTTTTAAAAGCAAACCCATGTGGGGCAAAAAAACCAAGCTGAAATCAAGTTATGACGTGGTTCTCATCGGGGGCGGGCTTCACAGCCTGGCAACCGCCTACTATCTGGCAAAAGAACATGGCATCACCGATGTGGCGATCATTGAGAAGAACTATATCGGATACGGCGGTGCCGGCAGAAACACGGCCATTGTCCGGGCCAACCAGCGGACCCAGTTCAATGTGCCGCTCTACAAGGAGGCCCTGGACCTGTGGCCGGTTCTTACCAAAGAGCTGGATTACAACCTGATGTTCAACAACTGCGGCAACCTCAACCTCATGCATTCCGAAGCCGCCATGAACGCGGCCCGCATGAACATTGCCACGGCCCAGTTCCACGGGGTGGAATCCCACCTCATCGATGCCAAGCAGGCCAAGGAGCTGGTGCCGGCATTGAACATCTCCGAAGACATCACGTTTCCCATTCACGGGGCCATGTACCATCCCCCGGGCGGGGTGGTGCGGCACGATGCCGTAGTGTGGGGCCTGGCCAAAGGGGCCGCCAAACTGGGGGTTGAGATCCACCAGCAGACCGAAGCCACCGGCATCACCACCAAAAACGGCAAGGTGACCGCCGTGATCACCGACCGGGGCGTCATCAACACCCGACAGGTGCTGATCTCCGCCGGCGGGTATTCCGCAGCCCTGATCCACGGCTTTTTAGGCATCAAGCTGCCCATCTCTGTTTTAACCATCCAGGCCATGGTGACCCAGCCCCTCAAACCCATCCTGGATCATGTGGTCTCCTCGGGTGCCTATCACTGCTACGCCAACCAGACCCTGAAAGGGGAAATCGCCACCGGTGCCCACATGGATCCCTGGCCCAACTACACCACCTTGAACACCGCCTATTACATCAAGCACCAGGCCCAGGCCCTGTCCGAATTTCTCCCGGCCCTGCGGGGGGTGCGGTTCATGAGAATCTGGGGCGGACTGGCGGACATGACACCGGATATGGCCCCCATCATGGACGGCAATGAACAGGTGGAAGGGTTTTTCATGGACTGCGGCTGGGGCTATTTCGGATTCAAGTCCTGCTCCGCCGTAGGTCGCCACATGGCCAGCTTCATTGCCACCAACACCTGTCCTGACATCCTCAAGCCCTTTGCCCTCAAACGGTACCAGGAGCACAAGCTCATGGGCGAGACCGCCGCACTGGTCAGCTACACCCCGGACAATTAAATCAGCCGAACAAACTATTTACGAGATTCAAGGAGAACATACCATGGCGTTAACAATTACATGTCCGGTCTGCGGCAAGAGAAACGGATATGAGTTCCGCTACGGCGGAGAGGAAAAAGGTCCCAGACCAGATGAAAAAGACCTGACCCCTGAGAGCTGGTGCGATTATGTCCACATGAACCAATGCGTGGCAGGCGTACAGCAGGAATGGTGGTTTCACCGGGATGGATGCGGTTCATGGTTTACCATCTTCCGGGATACGACGACAAACCTTGAAAAGGAAACACCGGAGGCAAACGAATGATGACCAGATTCAATCATGTGCCCACATTGAAAATCGATACCAGCGACAAGATTCCCTTTACCTACAAGGGAAAGCAGTATTACGGCACCAAGGGGGATACCGTTGCCACGGCCCTGTATGCCAATGGGGTCAGAATTTATGCCAGAAGCCTGAAATACCACCGCCCCAGGGGGCTTTACAGCCTGGACGGCGATTGCTCCAACACCCTGATGGAGG
>DATHSR010000247.1:0-4438 GCA_035464035.1 Desulfotignum sp.
AAACAGCAGCAGGCACCAGTGCGAAAAACAGTGACTTTTATGACGGCCAGGTTCACAGCGCAAGGTTCTTCATGGCGTGCCAGGTGCCGGTGACCCTGGGAAAAATGGCATCCATCCGTGCCATGTGCCCGGCCGCCGTCCAGATCCGAAATACATCGTTCAGTGGAAAATAAGATAACAGAATATAATCATTGATAAGTTTGAGGAGGAAAAGATGTCTCAGATCTCCAAAATAGGGGTGATCGGCGCCGGACACATGGGCAGCGGCATTGCCCAGAAGATCGCCCAGGAAGGCATGCAGGTCGTGCTGGTGGATATCAAACAAAGTGCTGTGGACAACGGCATTGCCGGAATCCGGAGCCTGCTGGAGGGCGGTGTGAAGCGGGGCCTGTTCACACCGGAAAAAGTGGCGGCGATCCTGTCCCGCATCTCCGGCACCACGGACATGGTTGATGTGGCAGACGCGGATATCGTCATCGAGGCGGTGTTCGAGGACAAGACCGTCAAAACAACGCTGTTCAAGAACCTGGATAAGGTGTGCAAAGATGCCGCCATTTTTGCCACCAACACCTCCAGTTTCTACGTGCATGAGTTTGCGAACCAGACCCGCCGGCCGGACCGGTTCATCGGGCTCCACTATTTTTTTCATCCCGCCAAGAACAAGCTGCTGGAGATCATTCCCCATGATACCACCAGCCAACAGACCATTGACACGGCCAGGGCGTTTGCAGCCCGCCACGGCAAAGTGGCCATCGTGGTCAAGGATTCCCCCGGGTTTGCCGTGAACCGGTTTTTTGTGCCTTCCTCCAATGAGGCGGCCCGGATGCTGGAAGAGGGCATGGGCAATGTGGCCACCATCGAGGAGGCAAGCAAGCGGGCCTTCGGTATCGGCATGGGATCGTTTGAGATCCTGAACGTCACAGGGATTCCTCTGGCCGTGAACGCCTCCCAGAGCCTGGGAAGCGAACTGGGGCTGTTTTACGGCACACCGGACATGATGAGAACCCAGATGGAAACAGGCAAAGACTGGGACCTGGCCGACGGGCCGGTGGATGAAGACAGGATCGATGCCATTGTGGACCGGTTCTACAGCGTCTGCCTGGGGGCTGCCGCCGCTCTGGTGGATGAGGGCGTGGCCACCATGGAAGATGTCAACCTGGGGGCCAAGATCGGGCTGCGGTGGCGCGAAGGACCCTTTGAGATCATGAACCGCATCGGCATCGACAGGGCCTGCCGGGTGGTGGAACAAGCAGTCAAAAGATATCCCGGTTTCACGATGCCTGGAATCCTTGCGGACCAGAAAGCCAAAGGACAGCCCTTTGAATTCAAGCTGGTGAGCCTGGAGAAAAAACAGGATACCGCCTGGATCACCATCAGGCGGCCCGATGCCATGAACGCCCTGAACGAGGCGGTGTTCAACCAGCTGGCCCGGGCGTTTGACGCGGCTGAAAACGATCCGGATATCCGGTCCATCGTGTTTCAGGGAGAGGGAAAGACCTTTGTGGCCGGGGCGGACATCCAGTTTTTCGTGGACCGCATCAAGGCCGGCCGCATCGACCATATCGAAACTTTTACCAGACAGGGCCACGACCTGCTGTGGAAAGTCGAAAACAGCCCCAAAAAGACCATTGCCCTGCTGGACGGCCTGTCGCTGGGGGGAGGCAGCGAAATGGCGCTGGCCTGCCGATATATCGTGGCCACCCCGGCCGGGTCCATGGGCCTGCCGGAAACCGGCATCGGCATTGTCCCGGGCCTGGGCGGGATGCTGCGCATGGCCCGCCGGGTGGGCCCGGCCCTGGCCCGGTATTTTGTGTTCACCGGCCAGACCCTTTCGGCCCAGGATGCCTTTGACCTGGGATTGGTGCAGCGCATTGTAGATCCCGGAGATATTGAAACCGCCATCAGGGAACTGACGGACCGGGCGGACAACCGTGACAAATATGCCTCCCGCCCGGTGCCGGAAAGGTTTGCACCCTTAGCAGAGCTGTTTGCCGGAAAACAGATGAACGGGTGGGACCATGTGCCGGCAGCGGTGAAAAAAATGCTGGACCGCAAATCCCCCAGAGCCCTGGCCATGGCCGACAGGATCATGACGGCCCAGGAAGGATTGTCCATGGACGCGGCCGTGGCCTGTGAACTGGACTGCCTCAAAGAGCTCTTCTCCACGGCCGATGCATTTGAGGGCCTGTCCGCAGCCGCATCCCACAGAAAACCGGTGTTTACGGGAAAATAACCCAGTCATATCAACAATAAGGAAACACATCCTATGTATACCAAGGCATTTATCCCTTACAAAGGCTATTATTCGACCCCTTTCTGCAAATGGCAGGGCAGCCTGGCCAATGAAAACGCCATCACCTTAGGGGCGGCGGTGTCCAGAAAGTTTTTTGAACAAAAAGGTCTGGACGTGAATGATCTGGACTACTGCATCTTCGGCAACACCATCGGTCAGCACCGGCAGTTCTACGCCTCCCCCTGGACCGCGGCCCTGCTGGGGGCACAAGCCCTGCCCGCCATCGCCATCAGCCAGGCCTGCACCACGGGCGCCACCTGCATCAACCAGGCGGCCATGGGCATCGAGGCCGGGCTGTTTGAGCTGCCTTATGTGATCACCGTGGACCGCACCTCCAACGGTCCCCACACCATCTGGCCCAATCCCAAAGGCCCCGGCGGAGAGGTGATTTCAGAAAACTGGAACATGGACAATTTCAATGCCGACCCCAACACCGGCAAGAAAATGGTTGAAACCGCTGAAAACGTGGCCAGAGAAAACGGATTCACCAAGGAGATGTGCGATGATCTGACCGTTCGCAGGTATGAGCAGTACCAGGCCGCTCTGGCCGACGACCGGGCGTTTCAGCGGCGCTACATGCAGCCCGTCGAGATTGCCGTCTCCAAAAAGAAGACCATCCTGGTGGCGGAAGATGAAGGGATCATCCCGTCCACAAAAGAGGGACTGGCCGGGCTCAAGCCCACCATCCCGGGCGGGGTCCTGAGCTTCGGCGCCCAGACCCACCCGGCGGACGGCAATGCCGGCGTACTCGTCACCACACAAGAAAAAGCCCGGCAGCTCAGCGCCGATGACAAAGTCATCATCCAGGTGGTCGCCTACGGCATTGCCCGGGAGAAAAAGGGATTCATGCCGGCGGCCCCGGTGCCGGCCACCCGCATGGCCCTGAAAAACGCGGGCCTCACCATCCGGGACATCCGGGTCATCAAGACCCACAACCCCTTTATCGTCAATGACCTGTTTTTCGCCAAGCAGATGGAGATCGATCCGTTCGGGTTCAACAATTTCGGGTCTTCCCTGATTTTCGGCCATCCCCAGGGCCCCACCGCCACCCGCCTGATCATCGAAGGCATCGAGGAAACCGTCATGGCCGGGGGCGGCTATTGCCTGTGGACCGGGTGCGCGGCCGGCGACTGCGGGGCCGCCCTGATCCTGAAGATATCCTGACACCAGGAAAAATACACCCACGTAAGACGGTGCAGGGCCGCCTGATCCCCATGGGCGGCCCTGACCTGTTTCAGTCCTGTGGCAGATGATCCCCGTTGTCCCCACCGGTTTGTCCTGGAAATTTATTTCCTTCGTGTTAAAATGCTGTTGCAGGATTCAGTGTCTGCATATCTTACCCGTTGAATCAGAGGCATGGGATTGAAACCAATGAGCAAAACGATGCTGGACAGAATGATCAGGTACATGGTTGCCGCCTGGATCCTGATTCTTTCAGGATGGCAGCTTAACTGCGCGGGAGGAGCCGGCACCCTGCCGGAAACCGGCGAGCTGCCCGAATCCGGGTTCATCGAACAGCAGCGGCTCACCGGCATGTTCATTTATCTGGCAGATGCCGCCGTCATCACCCTCTGCGCCGACGGCCGGCAACTGCCCGTGGCCATGGAGAAAGATTACATCGCACTCGAGCGGGCCTATCTTCAGGCGGACACACCCCCGGGCCATCCGGTGCTGGTGAGCGTTGAGGGCCTGATCACCCTGCGTCCGTCCATGGAGGAAACCCATCCCCCTCAGCCCACGCTGGTGGTGGAGCGGTTCATCGCTGTCTGGCCCCAAGAGGATTGCGGCAGTCCTCCGGCAGAACTTTCCTTGTGCGGCCCCCGCTGGAATCTGGTGTACCTGGGTCCCACCCCTGTGTCAGCGGTCGCAAACCAGCAACAGGCCCATCTGGTGTTTGATGCGGATACCCTGCGTGTCGCCGGAAGCGGCGGCTGCAACCGTGTTGCCGGAAGCTTCGAGATCGACGGAGAACGTCTGCGTTTCGGCCCCATGGCATCGACCCGGATGGCCTGTCCCGGCGGCATGGACCTGGAGCGGCAGTTTTTGGAGATGCTGGCGTATGTGGTCAGGTACGACATCCAGGGTCGGTTTCTCTATCTTCTGGATGCCTCAGACACGGTGACCGCGGAGTTCGAGCCAGATATT